>CASDUB010000090.1 GCA_949283905.1 uncultured Lachnospiraceae bacterium
CGGAAAGAGCACACCTGAAGGAGCGAGAGATTATCTTGTGCCGAGCCGCGTTCATCCTGGTTCGTTTTACGCACTCCCGCAGTCGCCTCAGCTGTTTAAACAGCTTCTTATGGTATCGGGATACGACCGCTATATTCAGATCGCGAGATGCTTCCGTGACGAAGATCTCCGCGCCGACAGACAGCCTGAATTTACACAGATAGATATGGAGCTTTCGTTTGTTGATGTGGATGACGTTATCGATGTAAATGAAAGACTTCTCGCTCACCTGTTCAAAGAAGTGCTCAATGTGGACGTTAAGCTTCCTATTCAGAGAATGACATGGCAGGAGGCCATGGACAGATTCGGTTCCGATAAACCTGATCTTCGTTTCGGAATGGAACTCAAGGATGTTTCCGACATCGTAAAAGACTGCGGTTTTTCAGTATTTACAGGCGCCCTTGCCCTTAAAGACGGTACGGTACGCGGCATCAATGCAAACGGCTGCGGCTTGATGCCGAGAAAGAAAATAGACAAGCTCGTTGAGTTCGCCAAAGGATACGGCGCAAAAGGACTTGCTTATATCGCAATCGCCGAAGACGGAACGAGAAAATCATCTTTTGCGAAATTCATGACAGATGAGGAGATGGACGCTCTTGTAAACGCTCTTGAGGGCAAAGCAGGAGATCTCCTTCTTTTCGCAGCTGACAGAAAGAAGATCGTATGGAATGTGCTCGGAGCGTTAAGACTTCAGATCGCCGAAGAGCTCGGACTTCTTAAGAAAGACGAATTCTGTTTCCTCTGGGTAACTGAGTTCCCTCTCCTTGAGTGGTCAGACGAAGAAGAAAGATATACGGCCATGCACCATCCGTTTACTATGCCTATGGATGAAGACTGGCAGTACATTGATTCGGATCCGGGCAGAGTCCGCGCCAAAGCTTACGATATCGTACTTAATGGCTGTGAAATAGGAGGAGGCTCGGTGCGTATCCATCAGAATGACATACAGGAGAAGATGTTTGAGGTTCTTGGATTTACAAAAGAGCAGGCATGGGAGCAGTTCAGCTTCCTGTTGGAGGCGTTTAAATACGGTGTTCCGCCTCATGCCGGACTTGCATACGGCCTTGACAGACTTGTAATGCTCATGGCGGGATGCGACTCGATAAGAGACGTTATCGCCTTCCCTAAAAACAAAGACGCCGTATGCCTGATGACACAGGCGCCGGGTGAAGTTTCAGAAAAACAGCTTGAGGAACTTCATATTAAAACCGATGTAAACGAGGAAAATTAAAAAAGTATAAATTATTAGCACTCATTGAAAATGAGTGCTAATTTTTTCTTGACTTTCATAAATTGCCGCCGTACAATGATTAATCAGGGAATGGATTTTGAAAGTGCTAAGCACGAGAAAATCACGATTGACTTATAAAAAATTAAATTGATCATAAAATAACAGGAGAGTGATTTAAATGGCAGCAAAACATGGAAATCTTTCAATCAACAGTGAGAACATTTTTCCAATCATAAAAAAGTGGATGTATTCCGATCAGGATATTTTTGTCAGGGAGCTTATTTCAAACGCGTGCGATGCTATCACAAAATTGAAGAAGCTCAGCGTTGCCGGCGAGTACGACCTGCCGGAAGATTATAAGGCGAAGATTGAAGTCGTTCTTGACGACAAAGAAAAGACGATGAAGATAATCGATAACGGTATCGGAATGACGGCCGACGAAGTGGAAGAATATATCACACAGATCGCTTTTTCAGGCGCTACCGAGTTTCTTGAAAAATATAAAGATAAAGCGGATGAAGACCAGATCATAGGACATTTCGGACTGGGATTTTATTCGGCGTTTATGGTGGCGGACGAAGTTCAGATAGATTCATTATCTTATCAGAAAGGCGCGAAATCCGTTCACTGGTCATGTGACGGAAGCACGCAGTATGAGATCGAGGAAGGCAACAAGGATACTGTAGGAACAGTGATAACCCTTTATCTTAATGAGGATTGCTATGAATATTCAAATCTTTACAGAGTAAATGACGTCCTTGAGAAATACTGTTCTTTCATGCCTGTTGAGATCTATTCTTCACAGGTAAATGCAGAACCCCAGTACGAGACAATAGACGAGTCTGAACTTAAAGATTCTGATACTGTGATCGAGCATATCCATGAAGATGCGAAGACGGAAGAAAAAGAGAAAGAAGACGGAACAAAAGAAACAGTTGAAGTTTCTCCTGAAAAAAATCAGGTTAAGATAGTAAAAAGACCTGTTCCTGTCAATGATATACATCCCCTCTGGGCTAAACATCCTAACGAGTGTACAGAAGAGGAGTACAGAGACTTTTACCGCAAAGTATTCAGGGATTATAAAGAGCCTCTGTTCTGGATACATTTAAATATGGATTATCCGTTTAATTTAAAGGGAATCCTTTATTTCCCGAGAATAAATACGGAATACGAATCAATTGAAGGAACGATCAAACTTTACAACAATCAGGTGTTTATCGCCGACAATATCAAAGAGGTCATTCCGGAGTATCTGCTGCTGTTAAAAGGCGTTATTGACTGTCCGGATCTGCCTCTGAATGTTTCGAGAAGCGCCCTTCAAAATGACGGATTTGTTACAAAGATATCAGAGTATATTTCTAAGAAAGTAGCGGACAAGCTTTCGGGCATGTGCAAAACAGACCGTGAAAACTACGAAAAATACTGGGATGATATTTCACCGTTTATCAAATTCGGATGTATCAGGGATACTAAATTTGCCGAGAAGATGATGGATTATATCCTTTACAAGAACCTTGACGACAAGTATCTGACATTAAAGGATATGGTTCCGGATATTGACAAGAAAGAAGATAAAAAAGAAGAAGTAAAAGAAGAGGACAAGCATGTAATTTATTATGTTACCGATCCTGTTCAGCAGGGACAGTATATCAATATGTTTAAAGAGCAGGGTAAAGATGCGGTAATTTTGAGACATAATATCGACACAAGCTTTATTACTCATGTAGAGCGTACGACGGATAAAGTCAAATTCCAGAGGATCGACGCTGAAATATCAGATGATCTGAAAGGCGACGGTGAGGATCTTGCCGAGATTACGGCTTCATTGCAGGAGGTGTTCAGAAAAGCGCTGTCAAATGAAAACCTTCAGGTTACGGTTGCTAATCTCAAAAACGAGAAGACTGCGGCAGTAGTTACAGTTTCCGAAGAAGAGCGCCGTATGCAGGATATGATGAAGATGTACGGAATGGCAGGAATGAACGATGCGATGTTTGCTCCGAAGCCGGCGCTTGTTCTTAACAACAATCATCCTCTTGTGAAATACATAGCCGAGAATAAAGAAAAAGAAGGCATCGATGTAGTATGCAAACAGATCTATGATCTTGCGCTTATCGCTAATCAGCCGCTTTCGGCGGACGCAATGAGCGACTTCATTGAAAGAAGCCAGGATATACTTCTTAAAAGTGTGATTTGATACTAAGGTCAAAAGGTCAGGCTTTTCATGCTTGCATGAAAATGACTGACTTTGGGACCTGTAAAACACCGAAAAGCAGCCATTTTTCGAAAGAAAAATGAGCGGATTTGAGGTGTTTTAGGATTTCGGGAGCGCGTAGCGCGGAGAAATCCGTAGTATCATGTACTTATAAGAACTATGCGTAACGATTTAATTTGATTTTTGCACGGCGCTGTTGTATACTCAGATAGTATTTTACACAAAAAATATTACAGACATTTATATAAGGAGTATTGTATTGTATGAGCCAGGAAAAAGTTGATCGTTATAAAGAGCAAAAGGCTAAAGTTAAAGAAAACATGAAAAAAGAGAAAAGAAATCGTGTTTTCAGATGGACGGCGGCAATTGTAATATTTGCGGCAGCTGTAGGCTGGTTTGGATATTCGGTTTATCAATTAAATCAGCCTGACAATAGTACAACTATCGAAACAGACTATACGGCTTTCGACACATATGTTAACGGACTTGGAGTAGTTGAAGAATAAAAATAAGAGGTGCGCTTAAGCGTACCTCTTATTAATTTTGACTTTCAGATTTATATAAAAAAAGAAAGACGAGCTGTTAAAGACATTTATCAGCATTTAACAACATTGGAAGCCTGTAAACCTTTAGGTCCTTCGATCAGTTCAAATGTAACCTCCTGACCTTCGTTTAAGGTTTTGAAACCTTCACCTACGATTGCAGAAAAGTGCACAAAAATGTCTTTTCCGTCTTCACCGGTAATGAATCCGTAGCCTTTTTCAGCGTTGAACCAATTAACCGATCCCTTATTCATTTGAAAATACCTCCATAAAAATAATTTCTGGAGCTTGTTGCGGAAAATTAGCAAAATCATATTAGATGGGATGGGTATGATAATGAAATCCGCATCAAGTAATCCAAGCAAGCACAATAATTATATTCTTAAAATCGCTCTGAGTCAATATAATTATATTTGTTTTCTGTAATAATATGTGAAAAATATAAAAAAAGACGAAAAAAAAGGGAATAAAATGGGCAAAAATAACAATATAAAAAGTCATATTTTGGATCTTGCGCAGACGGCGATGTTACAAAACAGATATACAAACACTTCTTTTTTGAGTCCGGAGGAGCAGGATATGGTTGTAAAAACCATGAAAGAAGAAGGATATAGCAGCTGGAGCTTCTGCGGCCAAAATGATGGAGCCATACGAAAAATAGCCGTATTCGGTTCGGAAGAAGAATTGGGGTATCCGTTTGAAACACCTGTGAAAGTGATACATATTGAACCGGTTTCGGAAAAATTTGCAGAAGAATTGAGCCACAGGGATTATCTCGGCGCTCTTATGAATCTGGGAATAGACAGGAGCACGACCGGAGATATCATAGTAAAGGGAAAAGAAGCGTGGCTATTCTGTCTCGAAAGCATTTCACAGTATATAATTGAAAATCTTGATAAAGTGAGGAAAACATCAGTAAGGTGCACAGAAGTTTCATCCGATATTCCTCAGATTGCACCTGAATTTCAGGAGATAAAAGTAAACGTAGCGGCTGAAAGGATCGACGCCGTGACAGCTGCGATATTAAATCTTTCAAGGTCAAAGGCGCAGGCGCTTATAAAGCTTGAAAGAGTATTTATAAACGAAAACCTTGTAAAAAATGGCGGAGCCGTTCTTAAAGAAGGCGATGTTATAGTTATAAGGGGATTTGGGAAATTCATTTATGGCGGAATAGAATCCAGGACAAGAAAAGACAGGCTGTTTGTCGGTGTGAGAAAGTATATTTAATTATATTTTTTTAACCCGAACAGAGCCATCAGGGCAGAAGAACTTTGTTCGGGTTTTGATGAATGTCCGGATTGTCGCTGTGGATTTTGTATTTATTCCGGGACTGTATATATGTCCAGTTCCGTAACTATATTGTCTTTTGACACATAGTCACGCATATAAGAAACAGATGATTCGCAGACATAGCTGCAGGTTTTTGCAAGCTTATAAGAATTACTGGGCTTGCCGTTGAATTTTAATTTGATTCCATATTCTTCGTAACGGTCAAATTCTTTTTTCAACGAATCAAACAGCTCGGGATCGAAAACTGCTTTATATGATCTTTTTTTGTTTTTATTTTGATTGCTGCTCATATTCGCTCTAAAACATAAAATACATTTTCCGTGATAATTGCATTTCATGCAGCCTTTCCAAAATATAGATGTTTTTTTGATATATAGCGGCGTCTTAATAGTAAAAATAGATAGTAAAATAAGGATAACCCGAAAGAAAATTCAAAGAATAGAATTAATTGAACTGAAAAATCCACAGCGAATGCCGTAGTGATAAGTTTATTAAAAGGGGTTATATATAGATCGATATCGGCCTGTGCATCACCTCCGCTTGTGAGACACCGGAATATATCTATAAAGAAATAATAAAACAACCCATATGAGAAATCAAGCTTTTTATAAAAAAATATAATCTTTTTTGCAGCAGTCGTTTTTTATGTCAATGAATAAACGTTTCTTGTGTTTTTTTGACACAGTTATTATAATGAGCACATTATCGGGTTAAATACGAAAGGCACAAAATGTCAGAAAAAAGATTTAAAGATATCAGCCGGATATTGTTTGTCATATATATTATCGCGTTGATTTATATATTATTATTTTACGCGGAGTACAGAACAGGCGAACTGTCCGACGAGTTTATTAGGGTGAATCTGCAGCCGTTTTTGGAAATGAAGCGTGTATTTGTCAAAATGGGAGACTTGGGCGTTATGTATTTCTTCAGAAATCTGATCGGAAATATTGTTATATTCGCGCCGTTCGGAATACTTTTGCCCTGTGCGTTTGACAGATGCGCAGGATTATGGAAAATTGCCGTGCTCGGATTTCTGACAAGTCTTATGATTGAAAGCTGTCAGCTTATAGCAAAGGTCGGCATATTTGACATAGACGATCTTATTCTCAATACATCAGGTGCAGTCATCGGATATATTATTTATAAAACGCTCATAATAAAATTAAAAAAGAGATTATGCAGTGAATAATTAGTATAAATAAAATTATGACAGAGGTATATATGAACAGAGAGGATTTGGAAGAGAGACTGGAACTGTGTACGATAAGGCTTAAACAGATTCCGGATGAAAATAATATAAAAGAGCCGTTCGTTGATTTTTTTAAGAAGGAAGCGGAATTTCTGATAGATATTTTAAAGCTTTATGAAAAACTTCAAAAGGAGGATATGAACAGCCTTCCGATAGAAGAACTGAAGAAAATAAACGGCAGTCTGTACAATGAACTTCTGCCGGGAAATTATGAAAAGTGCTACGGAGATCCCGAATATGCATGCGCCGTTCTCGGAGATGATTACGGAAAACTCTTTTCGGCCCTTTACGCCGAACTGAGGGGAGTCATCGTCTATGCCTATGAGGACAGAATATGGGATCTGACGGTTTCGCTGGAACTGTTCCTCGAATGCTATCTTGCTTTTGAAGATGAGGAAACGCCGGCTCCGAAGATATTAAAGCAGATCATATATTCATATAATTATGATTACTGCCGTGAATTCTGCGACTACAGGCTTTCGGAGATCCTCGATCCGGGGCTTGATTTCGCAAGAAATATAATCATGAGAACGGATCTGAGTGATCTTAAATATCTTTATTCATACGGCGAATATATTTCCGAAAATGAGATCGGCGTGGCAAAATTCCTGAATTCGATGACGCAGGAAGAAATAGACAGAATTGCTTCGACGTATACGGAAGGATACAGACTCGGATTTATAGCGGCAAATAAAGACATAAAAAAGAAAAAAACGGTAAACATCAGATTTTCCGTCGGTTTTGAGCGGATGGTCAGAAGCGCCGTAAAGCAGTTTGAAGCGATGGGACTGGAATCGGTCATCTACAGGGCTGCTTCCCACAGGATGAATTCAAGAGGAACAAAGATAGGATATTTCGGCGCGAGTCCAAATCCGCAGTATGACTTCGATCATAAAAACGACGAAGCTCTGTTCCTTGACGAAAGGATGGTAACAAGAAAACTTTCGGCTCAGCACGAGGGCTTTGAAGCGAGAAAAGAACTTGCAAACGTTCACGGAGGTCCGGCTGTTATAGAAGTGTTCGGAGAAAAGCCGTTTGTTCCGAAAGCTAAAAAAGCAGCTTTGTCTCTGTCAAAAGAACAGCAGGCTCTAAGGGTAAAATACGATACGGAATCGGCTCAGCTCACCAACAGATATATAATCGGTGAAGAACGCAGCTTTACCATAATCGCTTATCCGGTTCCTGAGATCGGTGATGATTTTGAAGAAATATTCAAAGAGACGGTAAGGATAAATAATCTCGATTATAAAAAATATCAGAAGATACAGCAGGTGATAATAGACGCTCTCGATAAAGGTGAGAAAGTATTTATCAAGGGAGGCGGAAAAAACAATACCGATCTTGTTATAAATCTTCACAAATTAAACGATCCGGAAAAAGAAACTAATTTTGAAAATTGTGTTGCGGACGTCAATATTCCTGTAGGAGAAGTATTCACGTCTCCTGTTTTAAAGGACACAAACGGAATTCTCAATGTTTCCAAGGTCTATTTGAACGGTCTTTGCTATAAAGATCTGACCATAAAACTTGAAAACGGAATGATAACCGATTATACCTGCGCAAATTTTAAGGATGAAGAGGAAAATAAAAAACTGATAAAAGAAAATATCCTCTATCATCACGAGACCCTTCCTATCGGTGAATTTGCCATTGGAACAAATACTACAGCATATGCGGCAGCGAAAAAATACGGTATAGAGGACAAATTCCCTATTCTTATAGCGGAAAAAATGGGACCTCATTTTGCATTCGGAGATACCTGTTACAGCTGGGAAGAAGACATTATGACATATAATCCGGACGGTAAAGCGATAGTGGCAAGAGAAAACGAGTGCTCGGCGCTCAGAAAAACGGATCTGTCTAAAGCGTATTTCAGCTGCCACACGGATATTACTATTCCTTATGACGAACTCGGATGCATATACGTGCTTACACATACCGGAGAAAAAATTTATATTATTGATAACGGCAGATTTGTGCTTCCTGATACGGAAGAGCTGAACCTGCCGCTGGATGAACAGACATGATGTTAACTCATATGTAATTGCGTCAAAATAATTTTTAAGCTTAATGATTGTGCAATCGGCGCAAAACGTTTATAATGTCATGTTGAATTGTTTTTTATCGCAATGCGGTAATAATATTTTGGAGGAAAAGTAAAAAATGAAAAAGAAATTTTTGAAAACATTCGGTATCGCGCTTGCTGTGTCTGTTGCGGCGGCATCTTTTGCGGGATGCGCGAATGGCGACAATAAAAAGATAGATTTTGAAGAGACGGCGTTTATCATAAACGGAGAAGAAATTGATTACGCGACTGTAAATTTCATATTCCGTCATGACGAATCGCTTACAAATTATTATATGGCGCAGCTCGGAATGTCACCGGATGATTTCTGGACGGGAGACGACACATCTTCCGAAGACGGAAAATCATATGCGGAAACTTTTAAAGAAACGGAATACAGCTCTATCGTGCGTATGTATTCTGTCAGACAGAAAGCTCTCAATGAGTACGGCGTAGAGCTCACCGATGAAGAAATGCAGGAGATCGAAGAGGCTGCCGATCAGTTTCTTGAGGCAAATCCTGAAACTGAGGCCAATTTCGGGATCACAAGAGAGGAGCTGATCGAACTATTAAAGACATATACATATTCATATGCGATCAAAGATTCTCTTACGGGAGATGTGGACAGAAATGTTTCTGATGATGAAGCTGCTCAGAGCCGTATGATCTATGTGAGAATACCGAAAGCCGATGAAAGCAGCACAGATGAAGACGCAAAGACAAATGACGAATTAAAAGCCGATCTTGAAAACGCTTTTGAACAGATAAAAGAGGCAGGCGATATCGACGCTGAACAGATCAACGAGATCGCTGATGCGGTTAACGAAGATATCTTCGCTGCTGAATATACATTCGGCGAGGATGTATCATCATTTGAGGACGGTGTTGTCGATGAAGTAAACGCCCTTGAAGACGGCCGGTGGTGTGATGATGTTTTTGAAACAGATTCCTACTACTACGCAGTTAAGATGATAAACAAATTCGATAGAGAAGCCACTGATCAGAAGAAAGAGCAGATCATAAGAGAAAGAGAAAATGAAGTTGTAAATGAATTCTTCGAGCAGTGGGAAGCAGAAGCCGAAGTTGAAACAACAGAGGCGTGGGACAGCATTGAAATAGAAAAAGATGTGACTTATACAATGAAAACATCTTGATCAAAATATAATCGTATCTAAGAAGGAGATTCATATGTACAATGACCTTTTGACTATCGGACCTTTTACATTACATACATATGGTCTTATGACGGCGATAGGTATTCTGGCGGCGTA
>CASDUB010000091.1 GCA_949283905.1 uncultured Lachnospiraceae bacterium
ACTACCTCCCATTAAATGATTTTTTACACTTACGTGCTGAATATTATGAACGCAGTCCACGCTGACGTCATAAACTTATTTTTTTATAATGCATACATCTCCGAACATTCCCGACGGCTCAAGCACTTCTCTTTCAGGTCCGAAGATTCCTGCTCTGTCGAGAGCATCCCTTGCCGGCGTGTTGGCAACTTCTACGACAAGTTCATTTGCTCCTTCCTTAACAAGCTCAGAAATATTCCAGATATAATCAGGAGTGATTTTCTTGCCTGCGCTCTTACCGTTTACAAAAAGCTCGGCGTTTTCATATACATGTTCTGCCGCGAAGAAATATTCTCCTTTTTCATTTAATGTGACTGTTTTTTCGTAGCGCATAACGCCTGAAAAATCAGGATACATTTTTGATACAGGAACAAGTTTTTCGAGTTTCTGTTCGTCTTTGAAAGCCGGATAGTCGATATATTTAACTTTTGAGAACATCCAATCATCAGATATATTGATTTTCTCAAGCTTATCTGTCTCTTCTTTTCTGAGAACGGCAGTTTCTGTAACAACTGCATCTTCAGGAAGCTCTCCTGTTATAAGAACAAGACTTTCATAAGGTCTTAAATTTATCTCGTTTCCATCGAATCTGCTGCATGTATTTGTCATACCATCGTATCTGTATACATCTGCGTCGATTTCAAAGGCGATCGTTGTCTTTACATCTTTTGAAAGTGATGTATTAAAGAAAGCATGTACTGAAGTTTTTTCTTTTTCATATCTGTAGTAAAGAAGATCCTCCTGCTTATCCGTAACAACTTCACCCGCAAGTTTCTCGTCGATAAGATACTGAGCCAGCTTATCAAGCGGAACAACATCGCAGCAGTCAAGCCCCCGTTCGATCTTTGTATTGCCGACATAAGGACTGATGACTTCTTCCGGTTTGCTGTTTACAAATATCACTCTGATACCTGCGTTTTTGGCATCCTCGATAACCTTTGTGAGTCGTGCATCGAGGAATTTTGTCTCAGGTATGATAATGCAGCTCATTGTTCTGTCATTTATCTTAAGAGATCCATCTTTCATCTCGACCTTGTAATAATCTTTTTTCTCAAAGATATCAGTCGCTATAAGCTCAAAGTCGATCTGTCTGATCATGAGTTCCATCATCGGATCCTGTTCCTTCATGGAAACGCTCATCCAGTCCGCTTCGGCAGGATATATAATCGCCGCCGCCGGAACATTCTGTCCGTCCGAAAGAAGTTCGCTCATGCGATTTACATATTTCATCAGTTCGGCGAAATACGGAAACTCAGGATTGTTTCCTCTCGCATAGAAATGCGGAGGACAGTCCTCATCAGGATACTCCGCCATCGAAAAGGCGTGAGGAACAAAATAATTTACGCCCTGGAAAAGCAGATAATCTGATATCCACTTCATGGCTTTTACTCCGTAATTCCATCCGTAGGCGCCGAAGGTTTCGCACATAAGGCGTCCCTTTTTCATAGGATCTGTCTGCGCTGAAGACGCTCCCATCTTTACAAGGCCGTAATGATAGAATTTTCCGTCGCAGTCGGCAGTAACGCCGTGGCGTTCGCCCAAAGGATTACCCGGAATGATCTGTCCGCCGATGTTATCGATACCAGCCATGTGCTGTCCGCCCATAGCTCTGTAATAATGTCCTGCTCCGCAGCCTAAATGCGAATGCTCTTCATAGTCCTCAATAACATGTCCTATATACTCTACTCCGTGATCAGAACACCACTGTCCCAACTGGCGTGAAAAGTTCTTCTCATAAAGCTGAGTGACGATATCCATATATCTGAATCTTACTGCAGCGTCGAGATCCTCTTTATCGGAAGGAAGCCACAGAAGCGGCAGTGTTTTCTTCCAGTCAGAAGATGAGGCTTCCATCTTCTCCTGAAGCTCATTGCCCCAGGGAATCGCCATTTTCTTTCTTCCTATCGGATTATTCATCTGATAACCGCCGACATTGTAAAATCCCGGTTCATCGGAAAAGAATCCCGAAATCGTTTTTCCGAATTCTTCTTTATATTTTTCATAATGCGGCTCGTAAACCGCTTCTATAAGAGTACTTACCGATTCTGCGTCTATATAGTTGATATAATCATTGTGAGAACCGAAATCATATGTGGTAAAAGATACGCATATTCTCCAGTTTCCTGCAGGCACATCCCATGTAAGCCATCCGTTTTCATCGACTTTATCAGTTATATCCACAGCTTCCGAACATACCGTATCTTTTTCGATCAGAGGCATGGCCACTACGCTCAAAAGCTCCTGCTTATCGATAAGAGGTTTTTCGATCTTTGTACCGAGGGCGAAATCTATCCACTGTATTCTCTTTGTCATCATCAGGTTGACGTCAAGAGATACGCTTGCAAGCGGACCTACACAATCGGTAAACTGCATCATCGCATATTTTCTTGCGCGTTCCGGATACTTTTTAGGAATAAGTCCGTTAGCCTGACCCGTAGGAAAATGAGCGTCGTCAAGAATCCATATCTTCATATCTCTCTTATGACATTCATCGAGGATGATATCGAAATCATGCCACCACTTAGGACCGATAAAGTCAGGATGCGGACGAGATTCAAGGCAGATCGCGCGTATACCGCATTCATATATTTTTTCTATTTCTGTTCTTAATACTTCTTCCGTCTGTTCTCTGAGCCAGAAGAAAGGGAAAATGTGATTTTTCATAATCAATCAACTCCGTGCTGCTTTTAATTTGTTAAAATCGACTAATCATATCGAGAATAATATCAAATAATTTACTGTTTTTCGTCCGTGAATTAATCCTTTTTATATCAATTTCTTAATATTTGTTAAATTTATCTTCCCTTAAGCATAAACTTTTTTTATTGTTTTTTAACCTTATAATTGCATTTTCATAATTCTTAGCTTATCATCTCTTATATCATTTGTTATTTTTGACAGTAAGCTTTCAAATGGAGGTTATAAATGAGTTTTTTCAAGATATTAAACTGTTCCTATACTACGAATCAGTCTTCCGGATCTCATTTTCATACAGAATACGAACTCATATTTGTCATCTTCGGCAATATAAAGCTTATATCAGACCGGACAGAATATGATCTTTCCGCCGAAGATTTCTTTATGGTCAATACCGGTCATGAGCACAGCTGGAAAAGCGATCAGCCGTTTCTTCTTGGAAGCATAATGATAAATCCTGACACCCTTTCAACATATTTTGACAATACCCCTGTGCTTTTCGACTGCTGTTCAAAGAAAATCCCTCCCGTCAAAGCCGATCAGATAAGGCAGATCATAAAGCAGCTGCTTTCTTACGACAGAGCAAGCGACGGACAGGGGCGGATTCTTTACAATAAGCTGGGTTATCAGCTTTTATACCTGCTCACAACCGATTATCAGGCAAAAAACGACGATCCCATCTGGAATATACCGAGCAAAGGTCTTGACAAACGAACATACGATATACTCAGATACGTAAATCAGAATTACAGACACAATATCTCCCTTGCCGCTCTTGCCGAAAATCTGAACCTGAGTACTCCTTATCTGTCTAAATTTTTCAAAAACAGATTCGGAATGACGTTTATAGCATATCTTCAAAAAATCAGGCTCGAGCACGCCAAAGATGAGATTATAAACACGCAGAAACCGCTTACCCATATCGCTCTTGACAACGGTTTTCCGAATTCGACAAGCTTTATCAACAAATTCAAGCAGGAATACTCTCAGACTCCCAGCGAATACAGAAAATCCGCCAAAAAAATCTCTTCGCCGGATGAACAGACCGGAAATTTTAAACATCCCGATTCATCTTCCGAAGAGATCAACTCCATGGTATCGGCTTACCTTGCAAGCCAGAATATTTCCTCTCCTTCAGTCGTTGCCTCCGAGGAGAATATTTCTGTATACAGGAACTCACGGTCAGTAAGAACAACTCTTACTTTTAAGAAACCATGGACAAAAATATTAAACATAGGGAATTCGATATCTCTGCTCAGATATGACGTGCGCGAGCAGGTGAGATTTTTCAAAGAAGAACTTAATTTTGAATATATTTACATCAACAATCTTTTTCATGACAGCATGAAGATTCATTCCGAGAGTCCAAACAGCAGATTCAATTTTTCCGAGATAAGAAAAGTTCTGGATTTTATAATTTCTCTCGGAATGCACCCTTACATAGAACTCGAATCTCAGGAAGTTTCGACTCCGAAACACACGGATACGCATCTTATTGAAGCCAGCGTTCATACGCAGCTTGAGTATTTCAGCAAGAATTTCGAACTGCTCGACAGCTTTATTTCGTTTCTTATTAAAAGGTACGGCCTTTCGGAACTGTCCCAATGGTATATAAGCCTCGAGCGTTCTACGGCGATAAATAATACCGTACGTGAAAAAGATTATTTTAATTATTTTTCAAATATATACTCTGTTATCAAGAGCCGTATACCGGGAATCAAGATAGGCGGACCGGGGTTTACTATAGATTTTCGCGAAAGCACCATAGAAAAGTTTCTCACTAACTGGACCGATCACGGCTGCACGCCCGATTTCATAAACCTGTATGTATTTCCTTATATAATGGATCTTTCACTATTGAGAACCGGAAAAAACGTCGCCTCTTCCGACAAGAGCTTTTTGTCAAACGTGCTTTCAGGCGTCGATCACTGTCTTCACAGAACAGGCCTCGAAGACAAGGAAATACACGTAACACTTTGGAATTCCACCATATTGACAAGGAACGTACTGCACGACGGACCGTTTAAATCCGCATACATCATAAATACAATGATTGAATGCTGGAACAAATGCTCCATGCTCGGATACTGGAACGCAACAGATCTTTCTTCCCTGGACGCCGATTCAGAAAACCCTTTATTCGGAGGCAGCGGTCTTATTTCGCAAAACAATATCAAAAAGCCTTCGTTTTACGCTTTCAGCTTTTTAAACAGTCTTCTGCCTTACCATCTTACAAGCTCAAAGCACGCGATCATCACTACCGATGACAAAGGCAGGTTTGCGATATGCTGTCATAATTATAAGCACTTTAATCATCTGTATTACAGCCAGAAGGAAGAAAAAATCAAGATTGAAGAACAGTCTTCACTGTTCGAAGATATGGATCCGGTTACACTTAAGATCACGATCAACGATCTTCCTGACGGAGAATTTCTGATAAAGCGGCGTTTTGTATCGGAAACAGCCGGCAACATACAGAATGCATGGCTTCATCTTTGCAAGATCAGTGAACTTTCGCCCGGAGAACTCAGTTATCTCAAATCACAGGCGGAACCCGGTCTGTTTTACGAAAGGAAACGCTCCGTAAACGGAACTATAATTTTAGAAGAGACCCTTTCTCCTCAGGAGATCAGACTAATAGAGATCGACAGATCAAATAATTAAGAAAAAAGCATATTTCCAAAGGGACATCCGCAGCGTCAACTGTTCCCGGTGGAAATATGCTTCTTTACTTATAAAAATTCGCCGTATTGTTAAACGCTCTTCTCATCACAGACTGATTAGCAAGGCGTTTTACATTGTCCGTATGTTTTCTGATAAAATCTTCAAGCTTGTCCATATATTCTTCAGACGTAACTTTTCCGTCTGCCACATATGACAGCCCTTTTTCCCAGCTTGCAGTAAGATGAGGATTCAGAAGAGATCTTATCGAAGCCGCAACTACATCCGCTATCATCTCGCCGAGCTGCGTCGGTGTGATAACCTGTGTTTTTTTGTTAAGCGACAGGTAGGATATCGAAACAAGTTTTTTCAGTATCTCGGCTCTTGTCGCCGAAGTGCCTATTCCGCTTCCCTTTATCTGGGCTCTCAGTTCTTCGTCTTCTATAAGCTGACCGGCGTTTTCCATCGCAAGTATCATCGAACCGGAAGTATATCTCTTTGGCGGAGAGGTCTCTCCTTCTTTTATCTCATAACCGCTTACCGGAAGTTTGTCGCCTTTTTTTATAGCTGAGATCATTTCAATCTTTGCAGCATCTACAGTTTCTTCATCCTGTTCTTCTTTAGTGTTTTTCGTCTGGCTCTTAGAATTTCCGGCAACTTTTAAATATCCTTCGTCAACGAGAACTTTAAAATTAGAATAAAAAGACTCGTTTTCTATCGTGGCAGTGATCGAAACCTTTTTATAAACTGCCGGAGGATAAAAAATGCTCAAAAACCTTCTCGCGATCAGCTCATAAACATCTGACGAAAGTTTTGACAGAGACGCAAGACTGTTCATCCCCTGTCCCGTCGGAATAATGGCGTAGTGATCGGTTATCTGCTTATCATTGGTATATCTCGATTTTCCGATATCTTTATATGACTGCTTCTCCAGCACTTCCCCGGCATATTCCCCGAGAACACCGTGATTTGACAGCCCTTTTATATTCTTAAAGATTTCCTTTGCCACTGCGCTTGAAAGAACTCTCGCATCTGTTCTAGGATATGTGACGAGTTTTTTTTCATATAATTCCTGAACAACATTCAGCGTCTGATCGGGACTTATCTTAAAACGCTTTGAACATTCATTCTGAAGCTCCGCCAGGTTAAACAGAAGCGGCGCATTTTTCGATTCTTTTTTATTTGATATCTGCGCCACAGTCATTTCCTGCGGATCGACGGCTCCAAGTTCACCGATAAATTTTTCAGCTTCTTCTTTTTTCAGGAAACCGTTTTCCTTATAAAGAAGCGGCGAACCGTTGTATCGGCTTTTAGAGTCACATTTCCATTCCGCCGTGATCTTCGCTGCATTTGCCGAAAGATTCGCAAGAACTCTGTAAAATGATGTTTTTTTGAAATTTCTGATCTCCCGCTCTCTCCTTACGACCATTCCGAGAACGCATGTCATTACTCTGCCGACGGATATTGCCTGATATTTTTTCCCGAGAAAGTTCGACACTTCAAAGCCGTATTTAAGAGTCAGAACTCTGGAAAAATTAATTCCCATCAGATAATCTTCCTTTGCGCGCAGATACGCGGCGTCTGAAAGGGCGTCGTATTCAGAGAGGTCTTTCGCTTCTCTGATGCCTCGCAGTATCTCCTCTTCGGTCTGCGAATCTATCCACACCCTCTTCTGAACTTTTCCTTTTACATCCGCCATCATCGCCACAAGACGATATATGTATTCTCCTTCCCTTCCTGAGTCGGTGCATACATATATCGTCTTTACATCTTCACGCTTCAAAAGTCCCGATACGATCCCGAACTGTTTTTTTACCGCCGGTATTATCTCGTATTTGAATTCTTCAGGCAAAAAAGGCAATGTATCAAGCGACCATTTTTTATATTTTTCATCATAGACATCGGGATAGCTCATTGTAACAAGATGTCCGACACACCATGTAACTACATAGCTGTCGGACTCCATGTAACCATCCTTTGACGCCATCTTTTCTTTAAGTGCATTTGCGAATTCCCTCGCTACGCTCGGTTTTTCCGCAATAAACAAAGATTTGCTCAAAAGTCAGTATTCTCCTGTGTATTACTTAGCCTGGATATAACCCATCTCTACAAGTGATTCTGCGCAAAGCACGGCTCCGCCTGCAGCTCCTCTTACAGTGTTGTGTGAAAGACCTACAAACTTCCAGTCGTAAATGCTGTCCTCGCGAAGTCTTCCTACGCTTACTCCCATTCCGTTCTCGTAATCTACGTCAAGCTTAACCTGAGGACGGTTATCCTCTGTAAGATACTGAATGAACTGCTTCGGAGCAGAAGGAAGGTTGTGCTCCTGAGGGAATCCCTTAAAGCTTTCAAGTTTCTCGATAAGCTGCTCTTTAGTAGGCTGTTTACGGAATTTAACAAATACAGCGGCAGTATGTCCGTTGAGGACAGGAACACGGATGCACTGACATGTGATCTTAGGCTCTTCAGCTTTTACGATCACGCCGTTTTCGATATGTCCCCAGATTCTGAGAGGCTCCTGTTCACTCTTTTCTTCCTCTCCTCCGATATAAGGGATGATGTTTTCTACCATTTCAGGCCAGTCTTTAAATGTCTTTCCTGCTCCTGAGATTGCCTGATATGTTGTAGCAACTACTTCATACGGTTCAAACTCTTTCCATGCCGTAAGAACAGGCGCGTAGCTCTGGATAGAACAATTAGGTTTAACGGCGATAAAGCCTCTCTTTGTTCCGAGACGTTCTTTCTGATATTTGATGACCTCAAAATGATCCGCGTTGATCTCAGGAACAACCATCGGAACGTCAGGAGTCCAGCGGTGAGCGCTGTTGTTTGAAACAACAGGAGTCTCTGTTTTAGCATAAGCTTCCTCGATCGCTCTGATCTCGTCTTTTGTCATATCTACTGCCGAAAATACAAAATCTACTGTTGCAGCTACTTTTTCAACTTCATTTACATTTAATACAACAAGTTTTTTTACGGCTTCAGGCATAGGAGTTGTCATTTTCCAACGTCCGCCTACAGCCTCTTCATATGTTTTTCCTGCGCTTCTTTCACTTGCCGCAACAGTTACTACTTCAAACCACGGATGATTTTCAAGCAATGAGATAAATCTCTGTCCGACCATTCCTGTCGCGCCAAGTATACCTACTCTTAATTTGTTCTGCATTTAGTATTTCCTCCTCAAAATAATTTTTTAATATGACGAATTGCTGTGTGTCTTTATATCTCTAAGTAATCTTTGTTTGCTTTTATAACCTGTTTCATAACGTCAGGACCGGGCGCTCCGATCGTATTTCTTTTTTCAACGCATGTGGTCATGGCTATGGCTTCAAATATATCGTCCTCGATCACATCTGAGAATTTTTTGAATTCTTCGATTGAAAGATCGTCGAGAGCGCATCCTTTGTCTATACAGTACAGTACAAGTCTTCCTGATATACCGTGGGCATCCCTGAACGGAACTCCTTTGGCAACAAGATAATCGGCAAGATCCGTGGCGTTCGTAAAACCGTTTTTAGCCGACTGTTCCATTTTTTTATCGTTGAATTTAGCGGTGGCAAGCATTCCCGCAAAAAGAGTCAGACAGTTTTTGACGGTATCTATGGCGTCAAAAGTCATCTCTTTGTCTTCCTGCATATCTTTATTGTACGCAAGGGGTATTCCCTTCATAAGCGTAAGCATAGATATGAGCGCGCCGTATACGCGTCCCGTCTTTCCTCTGACGAGTTCAGCTATATCCGGATTCTTTTTCTGCGGCATGATAGAACTTCCCGTGCTGTATGCATCGTCAAGTTCTATAAAACGGTATTCATCCGAATTCCAGATAATCACCTCTTCGGAAATCCTGCTTAAATGCATCATCACAGTCGAAAGTGCCGATAAAAGTTCTATCAGATAATCTCTGTCCGAAACAGAATCCATGCTGTTAAAAGTCGGACCGTCAAATCCCAAAAGTGAAGCCGTGAGATTTCTGTCGAGAGGATAAGTAGTTCCCGCAAGAGCGCAGCTTCCGAGAGGACATGTGTTCATACGCGCCTTGATATCGGCAAGCCTTCCTCTGTCTCTTCTGAACATCTCAAAATACGCTCCCATATGATGAGCAAGCGTTACAGGCTGCGCCTTCTGCATATGGGTAAATCCCGGCATATATGTATGAATATTGTCTTCCATTATATGATGTATAACGCGAAGAAGCTCATAAACGCATTCATCTATCTGTTCGATCTCGTCTCTTACATATAATTTCATATCGAGAGCAACCTGATCGTTCCTGCTTCTTCCGGTGTGAAGTTTCTTTCCCGTATCTCCGATCCTGTCGATGAGATTTGCCTCCACAAAGCTATGAATATCTTCATATTTATCGGTAATGACAAGGCTTCCGTTCTCGACGTCTTTTAAAATACCGTCAAGACCTGTTCTTATCTTTTCCGCTTCTTCTTCAGTCAAAATACCTGCTGCGGCAAGCATTGTCACATGCGCTTTGCTGCCGGCTATATCCTGACGATATAATCTTTTATCAAAAGAAATAGACGCATTAAAATCGTATACCTGCTTGTCTGTTTCTTTTGTAAATCGTCCTCCCCATAACTGAGCCATATGTATACCTCTTTTAACTTTTATTTATCCTCGACTTTAACCTGCCGCTCTCTTTCAGACGCCTTTTCTTTGCTGAATATGCATCCGCAATAGTTCTGTCTGTACAGATCATACTGCTTTGAAAGCTCCGTAGATCTCAGATATCCTCCCTTTTTCTTAAAATCGGAACACAGATATCTGACACCGTATATTTTTGCAAGTTCTTCTCCAATATTATTCAGTTTTTCCGCATTTTTCAAGGGGCTAATGGTTAAAGTGGTAGTAAAATAGTCAAATTTGTTTGATTTAGCCAATTGAGCTGTCCTTTCAAGCCTGAGTCTGAAGCATTTTTCACACCTCTTTGCGCCCTCCGGCTCCTTCTCAAGACCTCTTACCGTCTCATGATAAAGCCTGTTTTCATATTCGCCGGCAATAAAGGACACCGGATGCTTAAAATTCATCTCGTTTATGAGCCTTTTCTGCTCTTCAATTCTGAATAAATATTCACTTTCAGGTTCAATATTCGGATTGTAATAAAATACAGTAATATCAAAAAAATCCGAGAGATACTCTAAACAATAGCTGCTGCAGGGCGCGCAGCAGCTATGTATAAGTAACCTCGGAACATTGCCTTTTAAATTATCTATCTCTTTTTCCAGCTCACGCTGATAATTACGTTTGTTCGCCATTCTCTTCGGCCTTTCTCCGTCTTCCGGCAAATGCATACCTTGAAATAAAAATATATCCTGCGCAGAGCAGCAGCTGTACATAATAGCTTATTCCTCTGCTCAGTACGAGCGCCGGCAGAAGGACCGCCGCTGAAAACACGGTTGAAAACAGA
Source organism: uncultured Lachnospiraceae bacterium (assembly GCA_949283905.1). Taxonomy (GTDB): domain Bacteria; phylum Bacillota; class Clostridia; order Lachnospirales; family Lachnospiraceae; genus Alectryocaccobium. The sequence goes on from CASDUB010000091.1 coordinate 10,814, forward strand.
TTCGCAAAAAGCGCTTCGCTTATACCTACTCCTCCCGGAATAGGCAGCATGTCAACGCATAGCGATACTGTTGCCTGAAGTATGATGATCTTAATAAATGATTCTCCCTGCAGTCCGAGGGCTCTGTATACAAAATACGTCACTGAAAACAGACATACCCTCTGAAGCACTGTCAGAAGAAAAAGGATCACCATAGTTCCTTTATGCGATTTGAAAAAATCCGCCGTCTGCGTGTATCTTGACATACCGATCTCGATGCCTTCTTCACGGCCGTCCTTATGTTTCATGAATCCTCTTCGTTCCATCCATCTGAAGAACTTGAAGATAGCTTTTTTCGCCAGTCTCGGATGAAACATGAACATATACAGTATCCAGCAGAATCCGCATGTCATAAATAATCCTACGCCCATCAGAACTACCGATGAAGTCGTGAAGTAGTCTCTTATGAACCACTGTCCGAATATGATAAGCCCGAATCCGAGGACTATCAGTACCACCTTGTAAACCGTAGCAACAACAAGCACCAGCATGGAGGCCACCGGAACTGGCACGTTATCTTTGCTCATCAACACTATCTGCGCCGGAGGGCCGCCTATCTGAAACGGCGTGACGCTGCAAAAGAAATATCCCTTAAAAGAATATCCGACACATTTATGGAGATTTGTCTTTTGTCCGAGTACAGCTAACATAAATCTGTAAATAATACCCTGCCCAAACAAAAAAGCTATTACAGCAAGAACCGCATATGTTATATAAACAGGATCTTCATTTTTCATGGCCTCTATCAGCTGTCCTACATTTTGACCTCTAAAAAAAGCCAGAAAAGTAAGTCCGATAAGGATCAGCAAGATTATAGTGCCAAGCCAACTCTTACGCTTTTTCAAAACAAACACCTTTTTTTCTAAATATTAATGTACACAATATTTTACGATTTTATCATTTTTTCCTGAAAATCGCAAGTAAATTAAGATTACCGGGGATCCGACCCGGAACCCAAACCTCACATACGAAGTATATATTCTTTCATGATATCAGGCAGAGGTGCTTCTATAAACATATTTTCTTTCGTAAACGGATGACATATCTTCATGGTTTTTGCATGAAGCATAGTATGATCGTCTTTTGTTCCGCGGCCGTAAAACGGATCGTTTATCAGCGGATGGCCGATATGCGCCATGTGAATTCTGATCTGATGCGTCCGACCATGCTTTATTCTTATATTTAACAGTGTCGAATCTCTGCCTCTTTTTATCACTTCGTAATATGTGACGGCATCTTTTCCGTCCTCCGCTATCTTCATTTTTCCAAGATTATCTTCATCTCTCTTAATGCGGGCATCAACATATCCATTTTTATTTTCGATAACGCCTTCACAGAGCGCAATATAAGTCTTTTCCATATCGCCCTCTTCTCTTTGCTTTGTAAGAAGAGCCGATGTTTCTGAATTTTTAGCGAATACAAGAATTCCCGATGTGTCCGAATCAAGCCGTCCTATAAGACGTATTGTCCAGTTTTCATTTTTGGATTTTGCGTAATACGCCACCTGATTGGCAAGAGTGTCGGAATAATGACCCGGCGACGGATGACACACCATTCCCTGTGGCTTGTTTACTATAAGAAGATCGCTGTCTTCGAATAATATTTCCGGCGGTTCAGTAAAATCCCCCGGCTCAAGATACTCGTTTCCGGCGTCTTTTAATCCAATCTCCAGCACGTCTCCTTCATACAAGATACATGTGACTCGCCTCGTTCTTCCGTTTACCACAATTCCGTCCGCCCGGAATTTAAGGCTGCTTATCTGACGGTTTGAAAATCTCACTCTTGTATTGAGATATTCCCTTACCGTCATACCTTCATCTTCCTTTTTTATATCATACCTGACTATCCTTACCGGTCTGTCATTCAACGATGCTTTCGGCTTGTTCAGGCCCCGGATATTTTCATTTGTCCCCTTATCCATAATTTTACTCATTTTATATTTATTTTTGCTCATATTATGGTATAATTATATAAAAATTTACACTTGTCAACATGAATTTTAGGAGAATGTATATGAAATTAAAACCATCATCAGATTTTCGTATCACTGATTTTGATCATTATCTTTTCGGCCGCGGAGAACATTACGAGATATACAACAAACTCGGAGCTCACCTCTGCCAGGAAAACGATATTTCCGGTACTCTTTTTCAGGTATGGGCTCCTTTCGCTAAATCCGTAAGGGTCATACACGATATGAACAGCTGGAACCCCGACGCTGATTTTATGACAGGTTCGGATTCCGGCGTATGGGCGCTCTTCATACCCGGCATAGGACCGGGCTGCAAATATAAATTTGTTGTAGAAGGCTGCGACGGAAAGACAAGATACAAAGCAGATCCGTATGCTTTTCAGGCCGAGCTTCGTCCTAATTCTGCGTCGATCGTTGTCGACCCCAAAAAATACAAATGGACAGACAAAGAGTTTCTTAAAGAAACCTCAAACAAAAACACTCTGAAAAAACCTATGGCTATATATGAGGTTCATCTCGGATCATGGAAAAAAGATTACCGCCTGAACGAAGACGGTTTCCTTGATTACAGACGACTTGCAGATGAGCTTTCGGAATATGTCGATTACATGGGATTTACTCATGTCGAGCTTATAGGTATCTGCGAACATCCTCTTGACGCTTCCTGGGGATATCAGGTTACGGGTTATTATGCTCCGACAAGCAGATACGGTTCTCCTGAAGATTTCAAATATTTTGTAAATAAAATGCACGAAAAAAATATCGGCGTGATCCTTGACTGGGTTCCTGCTCATTTTCCAAAGGATTCTTTTGGTCTCGAGCAGTTTGACGGCTCGGCCCTTTACGAATACGCAGACCCGCTTCGCGCCGAATATCCTGAATGGGGAACAAAGGCTTTTGATCACGGCAAACCTCAGGTTCAGTGTTTCCTGATTTCAAACGCCCTTTACTGGATAAACGAATTTCATATAGACGCTCTCAGAGTTGACGCTGTAGCTTCAATGCTCTATACAAGCTTCAGCCGTGCCGAGTACCGCCCTAACATCTACGGCGGAACAGAAAATCTTGAGAGCATCGCTTTCCTTAAGAAGATAAACAAAGAGGTCAAGGCACGTTCACGCGGATTTTTGATCGCCGAAGATTCATCCATCATGTCAGGAATCACTTCTGACACCGAAGGAGTAGCTCTTGGATTCATGTATAAATGGAACATGGGCTGGATGAACGATACTTTAAAATATGTTGAGAAAGAACCGATTTACAGAGGATGGCATCACGGTGCTATCACACACAACGCCGATTACGCTTTCCTCGAAAATTATATGCTTGTTCTTTCCCACGACGAAGTAGTTCATCTCAAACACTCTATGCTTGAGAAATTCCCCGGAAACGAAATGGACAAGATGGGCGGTCTTAAAACACTTTACGCCCACATGCTCACATTCCCGGGCAAAAAGCTTTTGTTTATGGGACAGGAATTCGGCGAAGACAAAGAATGGTCCGAAGAAAGAGAGATCAGCTGGCATCTCGCAAGCGATTACGGCCACAGAGACATCATGCTGACACTTCGTGAACTTCTCAGGATCTATAAAACATATCCTGTTCTCTACGATGATACTTCAAACCCGACAACATTCGAATGGGTAAACAACGGAGACTGTTACAGGAACACTTTCAGTTACATAAGAAGAAATCCGTGGAACTATAACAACGCTCTCCTTGTTATCATTAACTTCTCGCCGATGAATCATAACGGATATACCTGCGGCGCGCCTGTAGAGGGATATTACAAGAGGATATTCAGCACATTCGATCAGATCGACGGAAATGACGCGGAAAAGATAAAGGATATTCCTCCTCTTACTACCGAAGAACATGACTGCGACGGATACAAATATATGCTCACATATGATCTGAGACCTTATGAGACAGCTATATTTGAGCTTCCGATTGTTCCTGAAGAATCCGAAAAACCAAAGAGAAAAAGAAGAACAACAGCAAAGAAAAAAGAAGATAAATAATAACCCATAATAAAAAAGCAGTGACGTTCGGCTTTCCTGAATCTCAGGCTTGCTGAACGTCACTGTCTTTTTATTTTGTTTTACATTTCTTTTTCCCAAATATCACATCTATAAGTTTCATAACAGCTTTTGAAATAAAATGTATTACTATCGCGGCTATTATTGTCAGAACGATCGACACAACGCACATCAAAGGTATGTTTGCGGCGGCGCCGTATTCCGTAAGCGCCCGGTTAAACACTACAAATATCACGGCGTGATGTATCAAGAACACCTCGTACGAATATTTGCATATGATTCCCGTCACTTTATTAAATACATTTAATTTTCTGAACTGCGGTTCAAACTTAGACAAAGTAATAAATACCGCTGAAGCAACGCCGGTTATCAAAAACGACTCATATACCGGAAGCGCCGCAGGCGATACAAACAGCAGCACGATAAACGGAATCGTGATAAACAGTACTTTTTTAGGTATTTTATTGTATATCCTGACAAGTATCATACCTAATAAGAATTCATACCCTTTGACAAGCACATTCTGATATACATTCAGGTCAAACGGATAAAATACTACTAATATCACATATAATACAGTACTGATAACAAAAGTTTTTACCGGCCATTTTACTACGAGCAGCCTTAACAGCGGGAATAAGAGATACAGTATCATCAGACATCCCATAAACCACTCGCCTACCATCAGATAGAGAACGTCCGCTCCGCATGTGCTTGCGTATCCGTCCATCGCAAACAGGTTAAGAAGAAGCATCAATGGATTAATTTCTTTTGGCAGTGTAAACCTGCATAAAACTCCGAAACTGATAATGGACGCTACATAATACGGAATCAGGATCCTGAAAAATCTCTTTTTATAATATTGCGCTATGCTGAACTTTTCTTTTCGTTCTGACGACAGCATGAGACTTGCGCCCGAAACCATAAAAAACAGAGCTACTGCGCACGTTGCCACATGAAAATTGGAATTATAATAAAAAGGCGCTGTCTCTATTGTAAGGAATTCTCTGTTAATCAATTCTATTATAAGATGGTAATAGATAATTAGTCCGAAAGAGATCACTCTTATCACGTCTATATAACAGATCTTTTTCATGCGGTTAAAAAAGCCTCCATAATTTTTTTACTCTTTAATTCTCTGTCAATCGTTCTCTTTAACGCCTTGTCGCATATCTGTTCAAGTTCTTTAAGCGTATTTTCTTTCAGATTAAAAGAGTAGAGTTTTCCGAGCGGAGCTCCTATGATATATCTGCATACCGAAAGCATGGATGCGCTCATAGCTCCCTCTTCAGGGTAGTATTCTCCGTTCAAAAACATCATACGCATTTCAAAAACTCTTCTTACCAGAATATTATCAAGTTCCGGTTTCAAAAGCGCCTTTAAAGAGACGTAAAGCAGATTGAGCATATCGGTTCCGTCTATTCCCTCTCTTCCGTAATAATCCACAAGATCCAGGAAATAAAATCCGATATACACTCCCGGCATCTGCGCGGCAAGATCTCTGAAATATTCAGTCACCGACGCTTCTGTAAGTCTGTACGATGTTCTTCCCGGAACGATCGAAAACTCTCCCATTACAAAAGGATTTGCGGCGGCAAGCAAAGAATTTCCCGCCCTTCTGCATCCTCTCGCGAAAACAGTTATCCGGCCGAGCTCACATGTTTCGATAACAAGTCTTTTGTCATGTTCTCCTATGGGCATAGTTGACAGAACTATCCCGTTTACTTTAGCGACATCATTCATATGTTCTTAAAGTTCATTCCTGTCATATCCGTAATTTTTCAAAAGCAGTTCACTGTCACGCCATTGCCTGCGGACTTTTACCCATATCTTTAAGTTGACTTTCCCGTCTATGAGTCTTTCTATTTCCGCTCTCGCTTCGCTGCCTATCTTCTTTAACGTCTGGCCGTTTTTCCCGATGATAATGCCTTTATGGGAATCTCTTTCACAGACTATAGTCGCTTCGATATCAGTTATACTTCCGTCTTTCCGCTCCTTCATCTTTTCAATAAGTACGGCAATGCCGTGAGGAACTTCCTCGCCCAGACATCTGAGGGCTTTTTCTCGTATCATTTCCGAAGCAATCTGTCTGACCGGCTGATCCGTAACCGTTTCCTCATCATAGTAAAGAGGACCGTAGGGCAAAAATTTAAATATCGCTGTTATAAGATCGTCAAGATTAGTTCCCTGTTTGGCAGAAACGGCAAGGATATCGTCAAAATGCCCTGACTTCGTGTAGGCTTTTATGATATCGGGTATCTCCGTTTTCTTAACCCTGTCGCATTTATTGATTACAAGTATTACAGGAAGATTGATCTTGCTCAGCAGTTCTGCTATATGGCGGTCAGCATCACCTATAAAAGTCGAAGGTTCCACAAGCCATAATACGACATCCACATCTTTAAGCGCATTCTGAGCAGCGCTCACCATATATTCCCCGAGTTTGTTCTTTGCCTTGTGAATTCCCGGAGTATCCTGAAAGATGATCTGGCCTCTCTCACACGTATAAACGCTTTGAATACGATTTCTCGTAGTCTGAGGCTTACGTGATGTAATGGCGATCTTCTGGCCTATCAGATGATTCATAAGCGTTGATTTTCCGACGTTCGGTCTTCCAATCAGCGCCGCAAAACCTGATTTTGTCTGTAATTCATTCATTTCTTCACCTGTCGATCAACCCTGAATAAAACTTTCAACATGGTCAAATAAGTCTTTATGTTTATTTATTGCCGCTTCGCTTCCGAGTACACAGATGTGCTTTTTGTCGAAAGTGTCGGCAAGAAGCTTATTTAAAGCCCTGATATCCTCTGTTTTTGCATTTAAGATCTCGTCTCTTTCACGCTGATAATCTTCTTCCGTCAGCTTCGTAAAATAAGAATCAAGGGCGAGAGCTCCTTTTGCCTTCGGATTCATAGGAGTATCAAGAGTACTTACGGTACCGATGATATATTTCGTCATTGTTTTTTCATCGGCTTCGAAATCACCCGCGAATTTTGCAAGTCCGTCGTAAACGTCAAGGGTATTTTTCAAATGCGGATCCCTGTATGAAACAAGATATGAATCTCCCGTCCTTGAAAATCCGCTCATACATCCGTATGCGCCGCCTTTGACTCTTAAGTTTATCCAAAGGTACTCATAATTTAAAATAGTCTTTAAGATTCTGAGCGCGCCTGTATATTCATAACCCTTCTGCACGAAATTTCCGACCTGGGCTACATACTGCACCTGTCCCGAAGTCATTATTCCCTCCGACTGCTCTTTTTTCTCCCATTTATACCCATTTCCCTTTTCACAAGGCTCTGAGAGTTTGTCTTTGATAACTGAAATATTATTCTTAAGTTCATCAAATCCTTCATCGTTCGCAGTTATGGACACGAGTATATTGTCTTTTCTGAATATCTTTTTTACAAGAGATCTGAGGATTGATTTAAGCTCTTCTTTTTTCTCGTCGAACTGAGCAAACAGCGTTTCTATAAATCTGTAATAAGCTATTCCCGAGGTTTCCTCGCTCCATCCCGCCAGCTCGTTTACGCCTGCGGCAGCCCTGCCCACGGCGCTTGTATGACCCGATGCCGGAATAGAGGCCTGATACTGCGCTTTCTGCCCTGCAATTATCTCATAAAGTCTCTTATCATTTTCAATTTTCGATCCGAACAATATCTCATCGATCATTGAAAGCGCGAATCCGCACTCATGATCGAGATATTTTGATTTAACGCCGAAAAATTTCTTAGAACCGCCTCCTGCCGTCGTAAACGTCTGAAGTCCGCATGCGATGCCGCCTGTTCTCGAATTTATCTCATTTGACAGATCAGAATAAGCATAGTTATCTGTGTCCACATAACCGAGCACACTCTTAAGAAGGCTCATATATCTGATCTCTTCGTTAGAGATATCGTCAACGTTAAACAGCAGGGTAAGATAGCTTATTCCCCTTGTATCGTAGTTCTGATGCAGGATCTTGATTCCGTCAGCTTCTCTTTCTTCATTTAACAATTTTACAGGCGTTTTTTTATCAATATCCGCGATAGTAAGCATCGGAAGCATATCTTTTACTTCGTCGGAATCCTCTTCCTCCTGATAAAGCTTCAGTTCTCTTGTTTCCTCTACTATCTTATATATCTCTTCTTCTGACAACGACGCTTTATATTCCGCGAGCTTATCGGCCAGCTTCTTTTCTTTTTCAGCCGCAAGGCCCCTCTTCGGCGACAGCGTTACCGTTATTCTGTGATTATTATTCAAAAGTCTTTCTTTTATAAGACTTTCATAATATCCCGTACCGATTCTTTTCTTTAACTCGTCATATACAGGTATCTGTCTGAGGTAGTCGAAAGGACGGTTTTCATCGTAAAGCCAGCTGTCATAGGCGTTCATTATATAGAT
>CASDUB010000092.1 GCA_949283905.1 uncultured Lachnospiraceae bacterium
CGATAGTCCCATAAAACAGGCTTAAGAATCCTTGCAGATACAGGGGTTTTTAAGCCTCTTTATTTTTTTAGTAGATAAATAATGAGCGGAATTTAGAAAATTGATACACGTTAATATTCTTTAATGATATCCGGCTCATATGATATTCTAAAACAGAAAACTGCATTTTGTTGCAAAAATCTTTCCTAAATATAGAAGGGAGTGCTTAAAAGCAGTAATATGAAACCTAAATCAGAAAAAAGTATGGAACTTTATAATATTTTGCTTCGCAGAGGCTACCCTGAGCCGTTTTGCGATGAAGTAACGAAAAATCTGAATACTGATTGGACGGCACAGCGTATGATTGGATATTTGGCGCATTATCAGAAGTTGAAGATGGAGGATGTGGCAGATGAGATGCTGGCTATATTAAGTGACCGCAATCGAATTATGCAGAAAAAGAGTTTGGAGGAAGTGAATGCCAGATGGAATCGTTTCCTTTACGAAGGCTTCGGGGATGACGATGAGGAAGGGATATATTAAATTATGAGCAGATCGAAATCTTTAATTATTTACGAAAACACAGTGCCGGCCACCTTCGTACGCCGGATCAATCGATTTACTGCAGAAGTTTTGATAGATGGAAATCCGGAGATCGTACATGTGAAGAATACCGGACGTCTGGGTGAACTTTTGCTGCCTAATGCAAAAGTGACACTTCAGAAGGCAGCGGATAATAATCGTAAGACGGCATATGACCTGATTTCAGTTTACAAGCCGAATCTGAAATGGGTAAATATTGACAGTCTGGCTCCTAATGCGTTAATGAAACAGGAATTGCAGAATGCAGGATATGATTTTGTGAGGTCAGAGTATACTTTTGGAAATTCCAGGGTTGATTTCTATATGGAGCGTAAAGGGGAAAAGTTTTTAACGGAAGTAAAAGGATGCACACTGGCTTTTGATATACAACAGGGTATAGGCTTGTTTCCGGATGCACCGACTGAACGCGGAGTCAAACATCTGAACGAATTAACTGCTGCAGCAAAGGAAGGATATCATTGTACAATTGCCTTTGTTATTATGATGAACGGAATTGATCTTGTATTTCCAAATGATGAAACACATCCTGAATTTGGTCAGGCTTTGCGAGAAGCCGCTAAGGCAGGCGTACAGATCATATATTACAGCTGCCAAGTGGAAGCTGATTGTGTCATACTGACAAGTGCAGTGAATGATACTATGAGGTATCTGTAATAATGCAATTTGAAATCGATGAAAGACGATAATTATGTATTCTGTCGTGCCGTGTTCGTTTTGAACACTGAGTTCGTTCCGATGAGTGTAGTGATTTATATAATTTATAAATTGTTTAGTACCTTATTTAATTTGGATATTAGTATATTAGAGAGATAAAAAATGTTATAAAACGCAAACAATACATTAAAAAGAGCGCGAAATATATTGAAAATGAATTAATAAATGATATAATTAAGTTATTGAGTACTAAAGAGGACATAAAAGTGCATTCATTGGGAAAAATTAACCGTGATATTTATAAGTGTATCACGGATGATATTATTACAGATGAAGTTATTATTACGGACAATCAAATGCAACATATATTGAATAGACATCCAGAAACTTACAAAGAAGTGATTAACTATCTGACAGACATCATTCGTGATCCGGATTTTATCATAGAAGATAAGAATGATAATACAGGTTTGATTGTCAAAAAACTTAAATTGGAATAATGACACGCCCAAATGGTGTTAAGGATATGTACTTCTTATGATGGTCCTGATTATAAAAATTCCGTTATTTCATGTTGGAAAATCAGTGAAAAGAGATTGCAGAATTATCTTAGAAATAAAAGAATTCTTTACAAAAAAAAATAATGGGCTTATAATTTAGATACAATTAATGAGGAGCTATCCGAGGTGGTAAATTTCGTTGCAACCACACACCCATTGGGTCAAAAGAGATGCAGGAGAGGCGACGCCTGCCGGATAGCTTCTCATTTTTGTATAATTCGATTTTATACATACCACTGGTCTAAAAAATGACTGGTGGTATTTTTCGATAGAAGGTGTAATGAAATGCTTTCAGCGACATGAAACCTAAATCAGAAAAAAAGTGGGAATGAAGATGTGGAAGGAATATATAAAAAATTAGCTGAGAATAATAAAGATAAGACTTAAGAATCCCTGATGATGCAGGATGTCTTAAGTCTTATTTTTTGTTAAAGCAGATTATTTTATTTGGTTTTTATTATGATTAAACTTGGCGAAGACTTTACATTGTTCTATGCAGATCAGTTGCTGGTCATCAGTTAATGATCTGAAAACACGAAGCAATTCATTTTCATTATTTGTAGATGAGCTGCCGGAATAATTATTGAGAAGATAGTCGATAGAAACATTAAAATAATTTGCCAATAATTTCAATGTAGAATAATCCGGTTCACGCAGTCCTTGAACATATCCGCCTAAAGTAGAAGGAGCTAAATTCAGTCGTTTTGCAAGCTCTTTTTGCGTTAAATTGTTCTCTTCAATTAGATTCTTCAAAATTTCACCAAAATTCATTTATCGTCCTCCATTCGTATAATAAAAAAACAGATAAACAAAGTCTCAATAAAACTCGAAACGCATTGACAAAACCGGAAATGAGTTATATCCTTGGATTAAGGGGGTGGATTTATGTTTTGCACAAAATGCGGAACTCCTGTTGAAGGGAAAACGGACCAACAAATAAATCATCAGGAATTTCATCGTCAAGAAACTATAAATTTTAATAATGCTTCTTTAAATAATAGTAGAGAGTATCATTCAGAAAGAGTATATGAAAATCCGCAGAATGGTAATATTAACCTGACGAATGGCAATATTAATCCGCAGAATAACAATACTAACGCTAACTTAAAAAATAAATTAAATATGAATTTAAATTCAAAACAGATATTAAAGCCTGATCCAAGTATTTATCAAAATCAGGAATTTCCGATGGGATGGTATAAAGCTATTGTAGTGGCAGTTATATTTGTGATTATGGCATATGCGGCAATATGGGGAATAGGAAGAGTAATATTATCAATTAGTGCATTTCGTGTTGGAGCAATTGTATTTGGTATATTTGAAATGTTGTTTGCGGTAGTTCTTATAGTTCTTGCTATTGGCGGGCTTAATGTCAGAAATAGAATGATACGTTTGAACGCTAATGCATACAAATTATTTATAATTTGGTTCGATATAATCTTTGTATGTAACATTATTTTAAATTTTATGGAAAGAAGTATAAACCGTTATAGTTTATTTACGGTAATAGGAACTACTATTGTAATAGGAGCGCTGGCGGCAGCGTTTTCGCTTGCAAATTATTTATATTTCAAAAAGCGTGAGCATTTATTTTGTAATTAATTCTTTTATTCATAAGGAGCACGGATATGGCAAATCAGAAAACTTTTAATTTGATTAACGGAGTAACGATAGAAAAAATCGGAGAACATCTTGTAGACTGGTTCCAGATGGAAAAAAACATGATCGCCGAAGGCGGAAAAGCGCAGGGCGGAGGATATTTTGTTCAGGCAAAAGATCAGTCGGACGGATGGAAAACAGTATCAGGTATGACAAAAGCCCTGCAGGTTCAGTTAATTAAAGCTGATAATAATGTAATTGTTAATTGTGATTTTGGTAAATGGTCAGACAAGATTGGAGCAGGAGCAATCGGTATGTTTGTGGCATGGCCGCTTCTGATAACTGCCGGTATTGGAGCCGCTCAGCAATCAAAACTGCCTAATGAAGTGTTTGCTGAGATCGAGAGATTTATTGTTTCAGGCGGAACATCTGTTGTTGTATCATCTCGAGGAAGATTAGCAGATGATGAAATTGAATGTCCGGTCTGTCATTCGAAAAACAGCAAAGGACAAAAATTCTGTAAGGACTGCGGCGCTAAATTAGGAAAGACTTGTCCGAGCTGCGGAGCTTCAATCGATGATTCTTTAAAATTCTGTCCGGAATGCGGATCGGCAATTGAAGCTGAAGCAAAATGTATCAGCTGTGGACAGCCTATATCAAAAGGTGCGAAGTTCTGCAATTTCTGTGGCGCAAAACAGATAAGAACATGTCCAAGCTGCGGAAGTGAAGTTGAACAGGGTGTGGCTTTTTGCCCGAATTGCGGGGCGAATATGTCAGGGAAAAAACTCTGTCCTAACTGTAAAACAGAATTGCAGCCTGGAGAAAAATTTTGCAAGAATTGTGGAATAAAAGTTGACAATGAATAAATGTAAAAGCGGAGAGACCGTATGAATAAAGTTTATGTACACTATGATTACGGATCATATGGAAGTGCAGAGTGCATAGGAGATTATAAAGGAGATATTTTACAGTACAAAAGCGATGAGCTTAAGTGCAGTAGATGCGGATCGGATCTGATGCCGTTTTATAATTATTGTCCGAAGTGCGGAAATGTGCTGCCACTCGGTTTGTTGACATGTTTGTTTACATGCGGAGAAGCATTCAGTGATTATAGGAACTTTAAATCTATAAAAGAAGACGTAAAAGAAATTATATCTAAGAATAACATTAACGATATAATTTTAGAGAAATGCGTTGTACTTGGAAAAACGTATGTACAGGTCGAAAATACAATAGAAAAAGTCCATATCTATCATATTACAGCGGATGTTATTGAAAATAATAATCCGGAAAAATATGGAGTTCTTCTTTTTGATACACCAAATGATAATAAGGAGAGATATAAAGATATGTCATGTGCTGTGAAATTTACCGGCCATGATAATAATTATATAGAATACTGTTTTAACAAGATTTTGAAAGAGTGTTATGAAGAAAGCAAATAATTGAATTGTTTATTTTTAGGTGATCAAAGTGTTCTGCGAAAATTGTGGTAAAGAACTTAATGAAAATGATGTAATATGTGGAAATTGTAAATATCCGATCAGAAATAATGGCGAAATAAAAGAAGGTTCTGATTTTAAATTGATATGTCTTGATGGAAAATACAGATGCAATGGTATGCCCATGAATTGGTATCAGTTTATAATATGGGGATATCTTATTTTTATGCTTGTATTTGAGACTGTTTTTTCAGTTATGGGATTTTTGAATATCTTTAACTCTTTCTACGGCATTTTTTCATTACCTGTAATAGGATTTCTTAATTTTGTAAAATTTGTCTTTCACGCTGCAATTGCTGTTTTGGTGTTTCTTTCAAGAAGGTATTTGTTGAAATTTAAATACAAGGCAATAAAGTTACTTTTGATATCTGTTATAGCATTTACGGCAGGAAATATATTGTTCACATTTATAAACATCTTTATTAATCCTCTTACTGTATATGCTTATTTAATGTGGCTGGTAATATTTGTTATAAACGGTTGTTTCATGATACCGTTCAACTATGTTTATTTTAAAAAGAGGGTTGAATTATTCCGTAATTAATTGGTATGAACTATGGATTTTAAGAGCACAAAGTTCAGGAAGATCCAGTATCATATACACATAATCCGGACAAGATGTTAAAATGAAAGAAATATTTGAATCGAGGCGTAAAGAGCTATGAAGAAAAGAACATATTTATTTTCGCTGTTTTTAGCGTTACTAATGAGTTTTTCTGTGGCATGTTCGCCACAGGCAGAGACTGCCGAAGTGTCACAGAATAGTGTTAAAGATCAGTCAAAGGAGATATCAGAAGTTACGCCTGAAGCAACTCCTGAAGTGACTTCCAAAACTAAGCCGACAAATAAACCGGAGAAGAACAAGAATTCAGATGAAGACAAAGATGTGATTAAAGCCGGAAAAAAAGAAAAGCCGGGAGTTGAAAAGGTTGCTGCTGGAAATGCAGAAAAACCGGTGATCAAAGAAACAGAATCAGCTGATGAGCCTGATGATGATTGGATGACCGCAAGGCGCGCTGAAGTGATCGCGTATGAAAAAGCAAGATTGGGATATTCGCCTACGGAGGAAGGTGAGCGTTATCTTGATTATCCGTGCGGATATTGCGGCGTTACCGATGTAGATATAAACAGATACGGCGCATGTGCTATCTGTCAGGATGAATACATACAGCCTGAATGGGGATGGTGCGAAGTGTGCGGCGGTACGCTTAACGCAGTGCAGTCGAATTTCAATCGCTGCTGGTCATGTATGAAGTGTCAGTATTGCGGAACGGATATGTCGGGATATATTAATTACGATACGGGCGGCGTCGATTCGCCTGATGGGACGTGGACGTGTACGAACTGCTATAATAGTAATAATGCTCCGTCTGCATGCGACCGCTGCGGGAAGCAGTTTGAAGGAGACGGGGATATGTATCAGTGCGGCGTGTACGATAATCTCCCATATAAATATATTTGTTCGAACTGTTATTCGTATTCATGTAAAAACTGCGGCTTTTACAGCGAGGATATGAATGCGCTTTACGAGGGCAGAAAAGCCGTATGCGCAGATGTGGGATTGTGCACCGGTTGCTATCAGGCTATTTACGGCGAGCCGTATCTTCAGCCATGCAGCGTATGTGGTGATCTTATTCATCCAAGTGGCAGGATAAATGGAATGTGTTGGTCATGTTATGAGGTAGAAAACATCCAAACGGAATTTTAACTATTAATTCATAATATACTATAAGTTTGGCTTTTTTGATTAATGGATCAAAGATTGCTTTTTTGAATATTATATACCAACCAGCCGTGTTCGTTTGAACACGGCTGGTTTTGTAATAAAAAGTTTAACTTTAGTCAAGTTCACATATTCAACTTAACAATAATTATATTTATAATGAAAAAATACATTTAAATATGATAAACTTAAAAATGAAAACTGTCTATGTTGACTGATGTGTAGATAGTGTGTATTATATGATTTAAGAGGAGTATATAAGTGAAACAAAGAGATCTCATAAAGAAACTTGAAGATGCCGGATTTGAGTTTTTAAGACATGGCGGGAATCATGACATTTATAAGCGTGGTAATGATTTGGAAAAGATCCCAAGGCATAAAGAAATA
>CASDUB010000093.1 GCA_949283905.1 uncultured Lachnospiraceae bacterium
CAAAACCTTATTATGATGTTAAGCGCAAAAAGTATAGCACAGTTTTTAGTATTTTCAAATGGCTAATTCATATTTAATGTCTATATTATGCTTCTTTTAGATAATATCTATCATTTCTTTTATATCGGATACATAAATGAGCTCGATGTCTTCGAACTTTTCCCCTTTAACGGCTCTCATACAGCTCTTCGGCAAAATAACTCTCTTAAAACCGAGTTTAGCCGCTTCTTTAACACGTTGAGATGCCATGCTCACGGAACGTATCTCTCCGCTGAGTCCGACCTCTCCGAACACGACTGTCCTGTTATCTACAGGTCTGTCTTTGAAGCTTGATATGATAGCTGTTACTATTCCCAGATCCACGGCAGGCTCTGTCATCCTGATACCGCCGGTGATATTTATATAAGCATCCGAATTTGACAGATTCATTCGTCCTCTTTTTTCCAGAACAGCCATCAGCAGATTTACCCTTGTATAATCAGTTCCGTTCGCCGTTCTGCGCGGAAAACCAAAATTAGTTTTGCACACAAGCGCCTGTATCTCTATCATAATAGGACGAGATCCCTCCATTGAACATGCGACGACAGAGCCTGACGCATTGTCAGGTCTTCCGTCGAGCATATATTCCGAAGGATTGCTTACTTCCTTGAGTCCTGACGACTGCATCTCGAAAACGCCTATCTCGTTTGTAGATCCGAAACGGTTTTTTACGGCTCTTAAGATTCTGTATGAAGCGTGCCTGTCGCCCTCAAAATAAAGTACCGTATCCACCATGTGCTCAAGGACTCTCGGTCCCGCTACATTTCCCTCTTTTGTTACATGACCAATAATAAAAATCGGTATACCAGTTGATTTTGCCAGTTTAAGAAGCGTACCGGTGATCTCTCTTACCTGTGAAACAGAACCCGGCGAAGAGTTGGCCTCTTCGGTATACATAGTCTGGATCGAATCTATGATCACAAGCTTGGGTTCCTCTTTTTCTATGCAGTCGATTATATGTCCTATATCGGTTTCACACAGAAGTTTTAAACTGTCGGAAAAATCTCCTATTCTTTCTGCTCTCATCTTTATCTGACGGAGAGACTCTTCGCCCGACACATAGAGAACTTTCATGTCACGCGCAGATAACTTCTGACAAAGCTGAAGCAGCAGCGTCGACTTTCCTATGCCGGGATCACCGCCTACGAGCATAAGACCGCCGGGAACTATCCCTCCGCCAAGCACACGGTCAAGTTCGCCTATATCTGTCTTTATCCTTTCATCTTCGCCTGAAACTATCTTTGATAAAGCTACAGGCTCTGTTTTAGTCCTGTTTTTCGATGTCCCCGCTGCGATCGTTTTCTTTACCGATATCTGTTCTTCCACCATTGTATTCCAGCTTTTGCATGCGGGACACTGCCCCATCCACTTAGCCGATTCATATCCGCACTCCTGGCAGAAAAAAACGCTTTTTTTGTCTTTTGCCATTATTTCCTCTTTCCATTATCGATAAAAAGGGCCGCTTCAAAGCAGCCCTTTAATACTCGAATTTTAACCGATTTCTTTTACTTCAACTTTAACGGGAGCGCTTCCGTCAATCTCCAGACTCAATGAAAGCTTACCGCTCATCGTAGTTTTCATACTTCCGATGTTTTCATCGTCTACCGTTATCCTGTAAATTGTTTCTTCCTTGAGTCCCAGAGTCAGCTGTGTGTCTCCTGTTCCTTCCAGCGCAAACACAACGTTCTCACCTGAATAATCGAGATTGTAAACAGTAGTTCCCGGAACAGACTCATAAATGAGTTTGTCATTTTTCTCGAGTCGCGTGATTTCATTAAAAGTTTTTACTTTATAGATATCGCCGTCGTGCTTAAAATCCGAAAGCTTTGTTTTCTCTGTAAGTGTATGGTTTCCGAAACTAATAGTTCCGTCTGTTTCTGTACGAATTAATTCTATAATGCCGGACATATCGTGCCTCCAAAAAAGTATTTGACTGTATTATATATCAACAGCCCGCCTTTTTCCAGTAATTTAATTGTTTTATCTGTATCAATTAAGCGTATCAGATAAAACCTATGTTATCCGCTTTATTTTTGCACGTTTTATATGTATAATTTTTAGAAATAAAGCCAAAGCAGGATAAATTTTATGAAGATTTCAATATTAACGGTAGGAAAAATAAAAGAAAAATATCTTTCAGACGCTATCTTAGAGTATTCAAAGCGGCTTTCGAGATATTGCAAGCTGGATATCATACAGGTTCAGGACGAAAAAACGCCTGATAAAACAAGCGATATTCAGATAAAACAGATAAAGGAAAAAGAAGGCGCACGTCTTTCTTCCTATATCAAAGACGACGCCTATGTCATCGCCCTTGCGATAGACGGAAAACAGCTCTCTTCTGAAGAACTGGCCGAAAAGATAAACACTCTCGGAATAAACGGCGAAAGCCATATCCAGTTCTTAATCGGCGGCTCCCTCGGGCTTTCCGATGAAATATTAAAACGCGCCAATTTCAAACTCAGCTTTTCAAAGATGACTTTTCCGCACCAGCTTATGCGTGTAATCCTGCTTGAGCAGATATACAGAAGCTATCGCATAATCAACAACGAACCGTATCACAAGTAAAAAAATCGGCGAATAACGCGCTTTGCGTCACCGCCGATTTTTTAATACTTAATTTCTCAGCCCTGATAATAATTGATAAGGCATCCTTTAAGGATGATCTCTCTTTCATCATCTGTAAGATCGCCGAGTTTCATCTCGATCTTCTTCATATCTTTTGTAACCACATAAGCAGTGATCACATCGTCTTTATTTTCGATTGCCTCTTTAATTCCGGGAATGAAGAGATAGTCGTCATTTGCAAACGGAAGATCTCCCTCTTCGATAACAAATGGAAGCATACCCCAGTTGATAAGGTTTGAACGGTATCTCTTTGTAGCGTAACCGAATGCTATATTTGCCCATCCTCCGAGAACCTTCTGGCATGACGCAGCCTGCTCTCGCGCTGAACCGTCGCCCGGTTTGCATGCGAAGATAGTTGAACCTACGCCTACGTTTGTCTTGTCAACATCAGGATATTTTGCTTTAATCGCTTCCATTACCGGCTTGATCTCCGGAAGAGCCTCGGCCATGCACTCGCCGTTTTCAATGGCTTTCTGTGCTTTCTGTACTTCTTTAGCTCTTCCTACATAAGCAGGGTCTTTTCTTGAAAGAGCAAACTCCGCAAGACCGAGCGGATTTGATCTGAACGATGAAGTCTCTCCTGAAGGAATAAGCTCATCTGTAGTAGTTACAGGGTCATGGATCTCTGAAACAACTTTGATGACAAGATTTTCAGGAAGAGCAGGCATCTTCGGCCAGTCCTTGATGTTCGGTCCGAACTGGATCTCGACTGTAGGATCGGCAACTCCCTTGCTGTCAAAGACACGGTTCTCATAGATCTTGCTGTCAAAGTGATATACAGGATTTGTGAACTCGCCGTCAAACTGAGTTGCCGGTGTAAGATATCCTTTGTTAGCTGCAGTAGCCGCGATAGAACGGGCGTCCATAAGGGCAACAGAAGCGATCTGTCCGTTCTGGATCTTTGAACCTTCTCTGTTCGGGAAATTTCTTGTTGAATGACGGATCGAGAAAGCATCATTAGCAGGTGTATCGCCTGCACCGAAGCAAGGTCCGCAGAACGCTGTCTTAACGATAGCGCCTGTCTCCATAAGATCGGCCATCACGCCGTTTCTGGCGATCTCCATATATATAGGAGTACTTGCAGGATATACAGAAAGGGTAAACGCATCTGAACCGATGCTCTTTCCGCGTAAGATATCGGCAGCAGCGCAGATATTTTCAAATCCGCCGCCGGCGCATCCTGCGATGATACCCTGATCAACGTAGAGTTTTCCGTTGCGTACTTTATTTTTCAATGTATACGGAACTTTTCCGTCAAGAGAAACAGCCGCTCTCTTTTCAACATCCTCAAGAATATCCATGAGGTTCGCGTTTACCTCGTCGATAGTATACGCGTTGCTCGGATGGAACGGCATAGCGATCATAGGCTCGATCTTGTCAAGCTCGCAGATGATCATTCCGTCATAGTATGC
>CASDUB010000094.1 GCA_949283905.1 uncultured Lachnospiraceae bacterium
CAGGCTGAGATATACTGATACAGGACTTCCCGTTGAAGCCATGGCTGTTTATCTTCATGGGCTTCTTGGAAATATAGCGGCAGAAAATGCTTCGGCCGGATCGGTCACGGCATCGGAACTGCCTGAAATTTTAAATCAGATCAAATTATTATAGAAGAGGAGTATGAAAAATGTCAGGACATTCAAAATTTGCAAACATCAAGCATAAGAAAGAAAAAAATGATGCTAAAAAGGGTAAAATCTTTACTATAATCGGTCGTGAGATCGTTATTGCAGTTAAAGAAGGCGGACCGGATCCTGCTAACAACAGCAAACTCCGTGATGTTATTGCCAAAGCTAAAGCAAACAACATGCCAAACGATACGATCGAAAGAGGCATCAAAAAAGCGGCAGGCGATTCAAACGCAGACAATTATGAGAGAATAACATACGAAGGATACGGACCGAACGGTATCGCAATTATTGTTGAGACTCTTACAGACAATAAAAACCGTACTGCTGCGGATGTGAGAAGCGCTTTTACAAAAGGCAGCGGAAGCATCGGAACTCCGGGATGCGTTTCTTTTATGTTTGACAAAAAAGGTCAGATTATTATATCAAAAGAAGAATATGAAGCCGATGCCGATGAACTTATGATGACTGTACTTGACATGGGCGCGGAAGATTTCATTGAAGAAGAGGAATATTACGAAGTTCTCACAGATCCGGATGAGTTTTCAGCTGTAAGAGAAAAGCTTGAAAATGCCGGAATTCCTATGACTGAGGCTGACGTAACCATGATCCCTCAGAACTATGTAAAATTGACAGACGAGACAGCATTAAAAAATCTTCAGAAAACACTTGATCTTCTTGAAGATAATGATGATGTTCAGTATGTTTATACGAATCTTGACGAAGACTGATCGTATAAAATTTTAATCCTTTTTTAGGATCGCCAAATAAACTTTGTTTGATTGTTGAAAGGTTTTTTATGAGCGGCAAAAATAAAAGTAACAGTAAAAAGATCATAGAAGAAGAGATGAGCCCTGTAAAAAGAGACATTATTTTAGTTCTCATAATACTTGCGGCAGTTCTTTTGTTCATCAGTAATTTGGGCTTTTTAGGACCGGTGGGTTATGTTTTGAGCTTTCTGATGTTCGGACTGTTCGGTATTCCGGCTTACGTTCTTCCTGTAATCGGCGCGTATCTTGCTCTTTTTATGTTTGCAAACAGAGATAAAAAAATATACATGAAAAGACTTATCGGAATAACAGGTTTTTTTGTTCTGGTGTGCGCACTGTGTCAGCTTATTATGATAGGATATGATCCGACATATATGGTCTTTCAGGCTTTTTTGGACAGTTCAAGTGATCATGTCGGCGGAGGATTTATCGGATGCTGTATTTCACAGCTGTTCGGCTTTCTTGTCGGCGTAGTCGGAACTTATATTATTCTTATCATCGGTATGGTTATTTTTGCCATTATTATAACTCAGAAGCCTCTTGTAAGTTCGATGAAGGATCGTACTAAAGACGCTTATGATAAACACAGAGACAATGTTAAAAGAAAAAAAGAGCTCCAAAAAGCGGAAAAAGAGCGCATTTCAATCGACAATGACGTTCTCGATCCTGAAAAACTGACTACGGCAAAACGTAAAAATCTGTTATACGATACAGAACTTAAGAAAAAGGATAAAGACACTTTAAAATTTGAATTGCCGGAAATTGAGATTACTCCCGAATTTTTTAATGATACGGAAGAAACCTCTGAGAATGTAAAAGACACAAATATCATCGAATTTCTGACTCCTGAGGATTCGGCAGAAGAAGGACAGGACGAGGAGTATAATATCGATGATGATTACGAAGAGGCTGAACCTGAATATACCGAGCAGACAGTCGGAGACGATCTCATAGAGATTCAGCAGGTTGAATCGCATTCGCAAAATACGCAGCAGTATGCGCGAAACGATGCTTTATCTGCTGATAAAGAAATAAGTGAAGAGCTCAGTGCTCAGAAAACAAAAGAAATAAAGATTCAGGAAGATAGTAAAGAAAACGCTCATCAGCAGTTTTCATCAAATATTAATAGGAAACCTGCAAAGAAAGTCTATAAAAAACCTCCGATATCACTTTTGAATAAAGGAAACGGCGGAAATTCGAAGGGAATATCATCTCACGTAAGAGAGACGGCATTAAAACTTCAGCAGACGCTTCATAATTTCGGAGTGGAGGCAAAAGTTGTAAATGCAAGCTGCGGTCCTACTGTAACAAGATACGAACTGCAGCCGGATCAGGGGGTAAAGGTCAGCAAGATAGTTAATCTGGCTGACGATATAAAACTTAATCTTGCAGCCGCCGATATACGTATCGAGGCGCCTATTCCGGGCAAAGCTGCAGTCGGAATAGAGGTTCCGAATAAAACTAACCATATGGTTGCTTTAAGAGAACTTATCGATACGCCTGAATTTAAGAACAGCAAATCAACGCTTTCGATTACGGTGGGTAAAGACCTGTCGGGAAAACCTGTTATTTCCGATATCGCGAAGATGCCGCATCTTCTTATAGCGGGTTCGACGGGAAGCGGTAAATCTGTCTGTATCAATACTTTCATTATGAGTATTCTGTATAAGGCTACTCCTGATGAAGTAAAGATGATACTTATCGATCCGAAGGTTGTTGAATTATCTATTTACAACGGAATACCTCATCTTCTCAGTCCTGTCGTTACTGATCCTAAAAAGGCTGCAGGCGCGCTTCAATGGGCTGTTCAGGAGATGATCAGAAGATATAATCTCTTTGCCGAGTTTTCGGTGAGAGATCTTAAAGGATACAATGCCAAAGCAGCTGAAATAGCTCCTGCGGCAGGCGAAAACGAAACAAAACCCGAGATCCTTCCGCAGATCGTGATAGTTGTAGACGAGCTTGCGGATCTGATGATGGCGGCGCCGGGAGAAGTCGAAGACGCTATTTGCCGTCTTGCGCAGCTTGCGCGTGCGGCAGGCATCCACCTTATTATTGCCACACAGCGTCCTTCCGTTAATGTCATTACAGGCCTTATTAAAGCGAATATGCCTTCAAGGATAGCCTTATCTGTTACTTCCGGCATCGACTCGCGAGTAATAATAGATATGAACGGAGCGGAAAAGCTTCTCGGCAGAGGCGATATGCTGTTTTATCCTGCAGGATATCAAAAGCCGGCGCGTATACAGGGAGGTTTTGTTTCTGATGAAGAGATTGAAAGGGTAGTAAATTTCCTTAAGAACGATGACGTTGTCTATGATACTTCTATAGAAGAGGCCATTAATAATTCGGCAGTCGTTACATCTTCATCTAATCAGCCGGCTTCTTCCGACGACAGGGATCTGTACTTTAAACAGGCAGGAAAGTTTATTATCGAGAAAGACAAAGCGTCTATCGGTATGCTTCAGCGTGTGTTTAAGATCGGCTTTAACAGGGCTGCAAGGATCATGGATCAGCTCTGTGAGGCAGGAGTCGTAGGCGAAGAAGAAGGAACAAAACCGAGAAAAATACTCATGACTTTAGAACAGTTTGAAAATTATATTGAGGAGAATTGATAGTATGAAATGTTCTCATTGCGGCAGTCAAATACCCGACGGAGAGGTTATTTGTCCGAATTGCGGATATGAAGTCCAGCTTGTGCCAAACTATGAAAATCTTGATATTGATATGATGGTCGTTCGTAACAATATGGACGAATGGGAATCGCGCAAGCTTGAAGAACAGCGTCAGAAAAGAAAAAAATATATTAAGAAAAAGAAGATCAAACATTTGCTTATGGCTATAGGCATAATCCTGATCGCTGTCATAGGCGTTGCCGTAGCGGCAAACAGTATTCTTGAGACAATGCGTGTGAACAGTGTTTCGGATTATGAAACGGCATATGAAGACGCACTGCAGTCATATGAAAGCGGTCAGTATTCAGCTGCTTACAATATGATCAGCAGAGCCGTAGAATTAGACGGAACTAAACTTGAGGCTCAGGCGCTTAAGGGCAAGATCGCATATGCATGCGGAAATAAGGATGAAGCAAAGAGCATTCTTCTTACTCTTATAAGCGATAACGATTCATTCGAAACTGCTTATGATTATATTCTTGAGATCTATGTTGCAGAACAGGATTATAAAGCTATCTATGATCTTATGAGCAAGGTTCAGAACAATGATATAAAAACGGCATATGCCGATTATCTTGTGAATCCTCCTGCAGTATCTGTAGAAGAGGGAACGTATAATACGGATCAGTCGATAAGTATAACTGCCGATGAAGGATGCGTTATTTATTACACTACCGACGGAACTGAACCTACTGTGGAATCTGCAGTTTATTCTTCGCCCATTACGGTTACGGGCGGAAGCACTGTTCTTAAAATGATCAGCGTAAATAAAATGGATATTCACAGCTATACCGTTTCAAAAACGTATAATATCGTATATGATGCGCCTTCTGCTGCACAGTTTGACAAAGCGTCCGGACAGTATACCGGAGATGACAATACTGTAACCGTAACGGTTCCCGAAGGATGCAAGGCTTATTATGCTTTTGATGCGAAACCTCAGGTCGGCGTCAACGAATATACAGGACCGGTAACATTGCCTGAAGGAAAGCATTTCTTCTATTGTATAGTTGTAAATGAAAGAGGCGTATCAAGCTCGATAAGCGCTGCTGTATATGAGTATATCGTTCCTGTTGAAGAAGAACCTGTTGTAACGGAAGAACCGGATTACGATTACAATGAGCCGGATTACGATTATAACGAACCGGTATATACACCGGAGCCGACACCTGAAACGACACCAAATCCGACACCTGAACCGACACCGGAAGTAACACCGGAACCGACGCCGGAGCCGACACCTGAACCGACGCCGGAACCGACACCTGAACCAACACCGGAACCGACACCGGAACCGACTCCGGAGGTAACGCCTGAACCGACTCCGGGCGGTGATGAGGATATGCCGGAACCGCCTGCTCCTCCAGCAGCATAAATACTTGAATTTAACTCGTAACAATAGGATCAATAGTCAAATAAAGTCCCTGCATACCGAATATACAGGTGCAGGGACTTTTTATAAGAGGTAAGAATTGAGCAAGGAATTAATAAAAGAATTTATCGGTAATTTTCCGATATATCAATATGCTTTCTTAAAACCTGATGAGATAGAGTTTTCAACAAAAGTAAGACAGCTGTGTAAAAGAACATGCAGGTATTATTCTGAGTCCTGGTCATGTCCGCCGGCTGTAGGAAAAATAGATGTCTTAAAAGAAAAATGTTTAAATTACACCGATGTTTTGCTTTTTTCAACTTTTACCGAGCTTACTGAAGACAAGCATGATAAAAAAATAATTCAAAGAGAACATGATAAACTGACTCATATCATTAATAACCGAATGAAAGATCTCGGGTACCTCACATATATAATATCAAGCGGAAGCTGCAAGATCTGCGACAAATGCACATTTCCTAAGGATTTTTGCAGACATCCCTACGAAATGTTCCCGTGCATTGAAAGTCACGGAATAATTGTCGCCGATCTTTTATCGGACTGCGGCATGGATTATTATATGGGTGATAAATTTCAGATCCTGTTTTCGATTATATTTTTTAAAGATGCAGGTTTTGATGATATAAAAGAGAATAAAGAAGAGGACTGACCATATGCCTGATACGATTATAGAAGAAAGACTGGAACTTCCGGCAGAACATTCAATGAATGTCCTCGGACAGTTCGATGAAAATGCAAAAAAGATTGAAAAACTGCTTAAGGTCTCCCTTATTTCAAGAGAGGGCACCCTCAGGATCATCGGAAATGAAGAAGGAGTAAAAAAAGCAAAGAGTATTGTAAACGAACTTCTTCAGCTGTCTTTAAATAACAATACGATCACTGAACAAAATGTTAATTATATTCTCGCGATGAGCTTTGAGAACAGAGAAAACGTACTTGCGAGTCTTGAAGACGATCTCATATGCCATACGATTACGGGAAAGCCCGTAAAACCTAAAACTCTTGGACAAAAAGCATATGTCGATGCGATGAAAAACAAAATGATTGTTTTCGGAATAGGACCTGCAGGAACAGGAAAGACATATCTTGCCATGGCAATGGCCGTAACTGCTTTCAGAAATGAAGAAGTAAGCAGGATAATTCTGACAAGACCGGCGATAGAAGCCGGAGAAAAACTCGGTTTTCTTCCGGGAGATCTTCAGAGCAAGATCGATCCGTACTTAAGGCCTCTTTATGACGCGCTTTATCAGATAATGGGAGCCGAGAGCTTCCAAAAAAATATGGAAAAAGGACTTATAGAGGTGGCGCCTCTTGCGTATATGAGAGGAAGAACTCTTGATAATGCCTTTATTATCCTTGATGAAGCCCAGAACACTACTCAATCACAGATGAAGATGTTCCTTACCAGGATAGGCTTCGGATCAAAAGTAGTCGTAACAGGCGATGCTTCGCAAAAGGATCTTCCGTCGGGAACCAAATCAGGTCTTGATATCGCGCTTAAAATACTGAAAGATGTCGACGAGATAGGATTTTGCGAACTGACAAGTAAAGACGTCGTAAGACATCCTCTTGTACAGAAGATCGTCGAAGCCTATGAGAAATATGAAAAACGCACTTCAAATCAGAATAAAACTTCAAATGAGAAAAAAAGAGCTGACAGAAAATTTCCTAAGATAAAGAGCAGCAGAAAAGGAGAGTAAAAATGACTGTTAATATTGAAGCGGAAGTCTCGGTAGATCTTGACTTTGATTATAAAAAAATCGCTAAAAGAGTCATTGAACATATTCTTGACAGTCAGGGATTTCCGTATGAATCTGAAGTATCGCTTCTTATAACAGATAATGAGGGAATACAGGAGATCAACAGAGAGCAGAGAGGAATTGACAGTCCGACAGACGTTCTTTCATTTCCGATGATAGAGTATAACGAGCCGGGGGTTTTTGATGTTATTGATGAAGATGACGACAATTTTAATCCTGAGACCGGCGAAGTTATTCTTGGAGATATCGTGATCTCAATCGATAAGGTTAAAGAACAGGCAAAGGAGTACGGACATTCGGAAAAAAGAGAATTTGCTTTTCTTTTAGCTCACAGTATGTTCCATCTTCTCGGTTACGATCATGTCGATTCTGAAGAAGATGCGAAGATAATGGAGGAAAAACAGGAGCAGGCTCTTGAAGAACTCGGAATAACGAGACACAGCAGCTCGGTGTCTGATGATACAAGAGAAAATTTTATAAAAAAAGAAAGAATAGTAATAAAGATCGGTTCTTCTTCACTTACCCATAAAGATACCGGAAAACTCGATCTTATAAAACTTGAAATCCTTGTAAGAGAGCTGAGTGATTTAAGAAATCAGGGAAAAGAAGTTATACTTGTTTCTTCCGGAGCCATAATGGTAGGAAGGGATACTCTCGGATTTACGCGCAAACCTAAAAATGTTTCGGAAAGTCAGGCCTGTGCTTCGGTAGGACAGGCTAAGCTCATGATGATATATCAGAAGCTGTTTTCTGAATATAATCAGATCTGCAGCCAGGTTCTTCTTACAAAAACCAATATGCTTGACAGATTAAACAGATTTAACGCGCGAAATACTTTTAATCAGCTGTTATCTTACGGAGTAATTCCTATCGTAAATGAAAACGATACGGTTGCGACAAGAGAGATCAATAATATGTCTGTATTCGGAGACAATGACACTCTTTCGGCGGTCGTTGCTTCTCTTGTAGGTGCCGATATGCTTATTCTGTTATCAGACATAGACGGTCTTTATACCGATAATCCGAGAGAAAATCCTGATGCTGAATTTGTCGAACTCGTTGAAAAACTGAATGATAAATTTATGCAGATGGGAAAAGACTCTGCGGGCAGCAGTTTCGGCACAGGCGGCATGGCGACAAAGCTGATGGCTGCCAAGATCGCTACATCGGCAGGCGCCGATATGGTTATTGCAAACGGAGATGATTTTCATATCATCCATGAGATCATAGCCGGCAAACATTACGGAACTGTTTTCCTGGCAGACCCCAAGGATGAAAAATATGTGCTTGATTGTATTAAAAGTTATAATCAGCGTTACAACAAAAATTGATACGCAGGAGAGTATTACGTATGGATATCGCAAGAATAAACGAATTGGCGCGCAAAGCTAAATCTGTCGGACTAACGCCTGAAGAAAAAGAAGAGCAGGCAAAGCTCCGTGCCGAATATATCGCTAATATAAGAGCGAATATACGTGCTCAGCTTGAAAATATCGATATTGAAGAGCCTGACGGTACAATAGTAAATGTCGGAGAGCGTCACAGACAAAAATACGGGACAAAAACCAGTTAAACAGAAAAAGTTTTTATGTATAACAAATTTGTTATGCTTAAAAATAAAAAAATTATATATAACGCAGCAAAAAAACGTATTGACAATTTTTTGTCAAATTATTATAGTTAATATCGTGGTTGATAAAATTATAACAATCTCGATGTTGACTTTACTCATGATTAAAAATCGGTTTGAATTTTTAACAAATAAAACTGTAATATATACAAATATATGTTATAATTAGTTAATTAAAATTAATTAATTGTATAATTCTAAGGAGGATTAGAAATGAGTAAAGTAGTTTTAGCAGGCGCTTGCAGAACACCTATCGGAAAAATGGGAGGAGCATTAAGCAAAGTTCCTGCAGCTGAGTTGGGATCAATCGTTATCAAAGAGGCGCTTAAACGCGCTAATGTTCCTGCTGATCAGGTTGATATGGTATATATGGGATGCGTTATCCAGGCAGGTCTTGGACAGAACGTTGCACGTCAGGCATCTATTAAAGCAGGTCTTCCTAATGAAGTTCCGGCTGTTACTGTTAACGTTGTTTGCGGTTCAGGTCTTAACTGCGTAAATATGGGCGCAGCTCTTATCGAGTCAGGCCAGGCAGATATCGTTGTTGCCGGAGGTATGGAGAACATGTCTTTAGCTCCATATGCGGTAATGAACGGACGTTACGGATACAGAATGAACAACGGCGTTTTAGTTGATACAATGATTAACGACGCTCTTTGGGATGCTTTCAATCAGTATCATATGATGATCACTGCTGAAAATGTAGCTGAAAAATGGGGACTTACAAGAGAAGAACTTGATGAGTTCGCGGCTAATTCACAGCAGAAATGCGAAGCAGCTGTTAATTCAGGCAGATTTGACGATGAGATCGTACCTGTACCTGTTAAAGTTAAAAAAGAGATCGTTGAAGTTACAAAAGATGAAGGACCTCGTCCGGGAACTACAGCAGAGTCACTTTCAAAACTTAAATGCTGTTCAGGCAAAAAAGAAGGCGGCGTAGTTACGGCAGGTAACGCATCAGGTATCAACGACGGTGCGGCAGCGGTAGTTCTTATGTCTGAAGAAAAAGCAAAAGAACTCGGATGCGAAGTTATGGGTACATGGGTAGCCGGAGCTCTTGGCGGCGTTGATCCTGCTATCATGGGTGTCGGCCCTGTTGCATCAACAAAGAAAGTACTTGCAAAAACAGGTCTTTCAATCGACGATATGGATCTTATCGAAGCAAACGAGGCTTTTGCTGCTCAGTCTGTTGCAGTAGCAAGAGATCTTGGATTCGATATGAGCAAGGTAAATGTTAACGGCGGTGCTATCGCCCTCGGACATCCGGTTGGCGCTTCAGGATGCCGTATCCTTGTTACACTCCTTCATGAGATGAAGAAGAGAGATGCTAAGAGAGGACTTGCTACGCTTTGTATCGGCGGCGGAATGGGATGCTCTACTATCGTTGAAAGATAAAACCTGAGTTTATTATTTTTCATAGAAAGAGAGGTTGTCACATGAAGTATATTTTATATGAAGTCATTGATTCAGTCGGCGTAATCACAATTAATCGTCCGGAAGCTCTTAATGCCTTAAACACACAGGTATTATCAGAGATCAAAGAGACACTTCATAACGTTGATATAGACAGTGTAAGATGTCTTATTATCACAGGTTCCGGTCAAAAAGCCTTTGTTGCAGGCGCTGATATAGCTGAGATGAGTTCGATGACAAAAGCTGAAGCTGAAGCATTCGGTAAATTTGGAAATGATACTTTTCTTGATATTGAAAAATTTCCGATTCCTGTTATTGCAGCAGTAAACGGCTTTGCTCTCGGCGGCGGATGTGAAATCTCTCTTGCGTGTGACATTCGTCTCTGTTCTGATAACGCTGTATTCGGACAGCCGGAGGTAGGCCTCGGCATAACTCCGGGATTCGGCGGAACTCAGAGACTTGTGAGAGTTGTAGGTCTCAGTATGGCAAAAGAAATGATATATACTGCCGGAAATATCAAGGCTGACCAGGCTTTAAGGATCGGACTTGTAAACAATGTTTATCCTCAGGAAGAGCTTATGGAACAGGCTATGAAGCTTGCAAAAAAGATAGCGAGAAATGCGCCTATAGCCGTGAGAAACTGTAAACAGGCTATCAATGAAGGTATTTCTCATGATATTGATAACGCTGTAGTTATTGAGGAAAAACTTTTCAGCAGCTGCTTTGAGACTCATGACCAGATTGAAGGTATGTCTGCTTTTCTTGAAAAGAGAAAAGAAAAAGTATTTTTAAATAAATAAATTTCTGGTACTAACCGTTTTGTGAGACTGCAAGAGCTGGCGGTCTTGCAAAACGGATGTATATTTGAGGTTACTCAAAAATATTAATTAATGGTAACAAAGAGAGTTTGGAGGAGAAAAAATGGATTTCACATTAGACAAGAAACATTCTATGGCCAGATCTTTGTTCAGAGAGTTTGCCGAAAATGAGGTAAAACCACTCGCTCAGGAGGTCGATGAAACAGAACAGTTCCCTGTAGAGACTGTTAAGAAGATGGCTAGATACGGATTCATGGGAATCCCGGTTCCGAAAGAGTATGGCGGACAGGGATGCGATATTCTTACATACGCTATGTGCGTAGAAGAATTATCGAAAGTATGCGGAACAACAGGAGTTATTGTATCAGCTCATACATCACTCTGCATTGATCCTATCCTTACATTCGGAACAGAAGAACAGAAACAGAAATATGTTGTTCCTCTTGCAAAGGGCGAAAAACTCGGTGCATTCGGTCTTACAGAGCCGGGCGCAGGTACAGACGCTCAGGGACAGCAGACAAAAGCCGTATTTGATGAAGCTACAAATGAATGGGTTATTAACGGTTCAAAATGCTTTATCACAAACGGATCTTATGCCGATGTTTATATCGTAATCGCCGTTACAGGTATGATCGAAAAACGCGGCAGAATGCAGAAAGAGATTTCAGCATTCATCGTAGAAAAAGGAACTCCGGGATTCACATTCGGAACAAAAGAGAAGAAGATGGGTATCCGCGGATCAGCTACATATGAACTTATCTTTACAGACTGCCGTATTCCGGCTGAGAATCTTCTCGGACAGAAGGGCAAAGGCTTTAATATCGCTATGCATACACTCGATGGCGGACGTATCGGTATCGCTGCACAGGCACTCGGCCTTGCTGAAGGCGCTCTTGAAAGAACAGTTGCTTATGTTAAAGAAAGAAAACAGTTTGGCAGAGAAATCGCTAAATTCCAGAATACACAGTTCCAGCTTGCTGATATGGCAACAAAAGCAAAAGCTGCTCAGTTGTTAGTATACAGAGCTGCTATGGCTAAAAGCACACAGGACAGATACAGCGTAGAAGCTGCTATGGCTAAACTTTACGCTGCAGAAGCCGCAATGGAGATTACTACAAAAGCTGTTCAGCTTCACGGCGGTTACGGATACATCAGAGAGTATGAAGTAGAGCGTATGATGCGTGATGCTAAGATCACAGAAATCTACGAAGGAACATCAGAAGTTCAGCGTATGGTAATTTCAGCTGATTTGTTGAAGTAATTGGGAGGATAATAACGTGAAAATAGTTGTTTGTATTAAACAGGTACCTGATACTAAAGGCGGCGTTGCTTTTAACCCGGACGGTACATTAAACAGAGCTGCTATGGAAACAATCATGAATCCGGATGACAAAGCCGGACTTGAAGCAGCATTAAGATTAAAAGATGAATACGGCGCAGAAGTTTCTGTTATTACAATGGGACTTCCAAAAGCTGCTGATGTGCTTCGTGAAGCACTTGCAATGGGCGCTGATAAAGCTTATCTTGAAACAGACCGTGTACTCGGCGGAGCTGATACATGGGCTACATCGCAGACAGTTGCCGCAGGATTAAGAAAACTTGATTATGATCTTATTATTACAGGCCGTCAGGCTATCGATGGAGATACAGCTCAGGTAGGACCGCAGATTTCAGAGCGTCTTAATATTCCTATCATCTCTTATGCAGAAGATCTTAAAATCGAGGGTGACAGTGTAATTGTTAAACGTGTATATGATGACAGATATCATATCGTTAAAGCTAAAATGCCATGTCTTATTACAGCACTTGCTGAATTGGCAGAGCCTCGTTATATGACACCGGGCGGAATCTTTGACGCTTGTGACGCTGAAATCACTACATGGAGCAGAGCAGATCTTGATACACTTGATGATTCTAATGTGGGTCTTAAAGGATCTCCTACAAAGATCGCAAGAGCATCTGACAAAGTTCGTAAAGGCGCAGGAACAGTAGAGAAAAATCTTGACGCTGATGAAGCTGCTGCTTACATTTGCAACAAGTTACTTGAAAAACATATCATTTAATAAGGCGGTGTAAATTAATGAATTTAGAAGAATACAAGGGCGTATATGTCTTCGCTCAGCAGGTTGACAATAAATTAAACGGTATTGCAATCGAATTAGTTTGCGAAGCTAAAAGATTAGCTGCTAAACTTGACACTTTTGTAGCAGCAATCGTTATTGGTAGTGGTATTAAAGGACTTGCTGATGAGCTCGGAGCATACGGCGCAGATAAAGTTATCATAATTGATGATCCTGAACTTAAAGAGTACAGAACAGAGCCATATACTCATGCTCTTGCAAGTGCGATCAATGAATATAAACCTGACATCCTTTTAGTAGGAGCTACAGCAATCGGACGTGATCTTGCTCCGAGAGTAGCTGCCCGTATCCATACAGGACTTACAGCTGACTGTACACAGCTTGAGATCAACGATTTCCCGATCGTTGCAAGACCTGGCGTAGAGCAGAAGCACAATCAGCTTCTTATGACTCGTCCTGCATTCGGCGGAAACACAATCGCAACTATTGCTTGTCCTGATTTCCGTCCTCAGATGGCAACAGTTCGTCCGGGCGTTATGCAGAGATCAGAGAAAACAGATAATAAAGCTGAAGTTATCGAATTTAATCCTGGATTCACACCTGATCACAACTATGTTGAGATCCTTGAAATTGTTAAAGAACTCAACAAAGTAGCTGATATCATGGACGCTAAGATCCTTGTTTCAGGCGGACGTGGAGTTGGTTCTGCTGAAAACTTCAAGATCCTCGAAGATCTTGCAGAGGCTCTCGGCGGACAGGTTTCATGTTCACGTGCAGTTGTAGATTCAGGTTGGAAACCAAAAGATCTTCAGGTTGGACAGACAGGTAAGACAGTTCGTCCTCAGGTTTACTTTGCAATCGGTATTTCAGGAGCTATCCAGCACCTTGCAGGTATGGAAGAATCAGATCTTATCATTGCTATCAACAAAGATGAGACAGCTCCTATCTTTGACGTAGCTGACTACGGAATTGTTGGAGATCTTAACAAGATCGTTCCTAAGCTTACAGAACTTATTAAAGCTAACAAAAAAGAGGCTTAACAGCCACCTTCAAACTTCTTATACACTAAGAGCGGCAGATTTTTCTGCCGCTCTTAGAATTTAATTGCACCATTTTAAAATTGTTTTGTATATTCAAACCGTATCTTAGATCAGTTTTGCGATATCGTTAAATATCTGAACGGATCTGTGAAGTATACCGTTTAAATAAGCAAGGGTAATGCCGTAATTTGATACAGGAACATTTTGATCTTCGGCCATTTTAATCCTGCTCAGCATTTCTTTTTCATTTAACATGCAGCCGCCGCAATGAAGAACGAAATCATATTTGGTGAGATCGTGAGGGTACTCACGTCCGCTGCAGGTTTCATAAATAAAATCTTTTCCGGTGACTTTTTTTAATAATTTAGGAATCTTTACGGTTCCTATGTCGTTGCATTGTCTGTGATGGGTGCATCCTTCAGCAATGAGGATTTTAGCTCCGTCATTAAGGTTTTTAAGTACAGAAACTCCTTTTACGGCTTCTTTAAGAAATCCTTTGTATCTGGCCATCAAGATAGAAAATGAAGTAAGCATAATATCATCCGGTGTATCGGCAGATACTTTTTTAAAGGCCTGGCTGTCTGTCACAACTAAAGCAGGTTTTTTATTTAATGAATCAAGCAGATCTTTTAATTCTGTATCCTGAACGCACAATGCGCACGCATTTGTATCCAATAATTCTCTTAATACCATTTGCTGAGGCAGTATGATTCGTCCCTTGGGAGCCGATTCATCGATAGGGATTACAAGAATTACGAGGTCTTTAGGCTTTACGATGTCTCTGATAATGTATTTAGGAACAGAGTTTTTTTCGGTGATTATATGTCCGATTTTTTCCTTAAGTTCATGAATGCCTTCTTTGCTTTTGGCTGATACCCCGATGGCGTTTCCGATGAACGAA
>CASDUB010000095.1 GCA_949283905.1 uncultured Lachnospiraceae bacterium
TTTATGGAGAATCCCAAGATCGTTATATCGACAGAGCAGATAATATCAAAAATATGGGGATGGGACACGGATGTTGACACCAGCGTTGTCTGGGTGCATATTTCAAATCTCCGAAAGAAACTCACATCTCTTGGCGCGCCCTTGCGGATACGTTTTATACGCGCCGTCGGGTATGTTATGGAGGAAGATTCATGATATATAATCTGCGAAAGAAAATGATCGGGATATGCTGCGCAGCCGTCACGGTCGTTTTTACGCTGATTTTTATTATAATATATGCTGTCAGCACAAATATGCTGAACACTACAATGGATATGATGACAGATCGTATCTCCGACGGAAACGGAATGTTTCGCCCTTTCGACAATGACAATCCTATGCCGCCGGGCATGAACGTGTTTCCTGATTTTTTCACTGAGGAAACGCCGTTCAGTACGCGTTTTTTTACCGTATGGGTTTCAGACAGCGGAAAGATAATGGGGGCAAACCTGGATTCCGTTTCGTATGTGACACAGGAAGATGCGTATGCATACGCAGAAAAAGTTTTACATACGAGAGCGGAGCGCGGCTGGCTGGATAATTATCGTTTCAAAGTATTTGATTCTCCGGTAGGAGTAGGTATCGTCTTTGTAGACGGAAGTATGAACCGCTCGATAACAAGCGGTTTGCTGACGACAGCTGCCGTGGTGCTGCTGATCAGTCTTATCGCTATCTTCGCGGCGATTGTTCTTTTGTCGAAAAGGGCAGTGCGTCCTATCGCGCAGAGCTATGAAAAGCAGAGACAATTTGTCACAGATGCCAATCATGAGCTGAAAACGCCGCTTACCCTGATCCTTACGAACCTGGATATCGTGGAACAGGAATTGGGCCGCAGCGAATGGCTGGATGATATACGAACCGAAAGCCGGCGCATGAGCCGGCTTGTCGGACAGCTTACGTCCCTCAGCCGTTTGGATGAAGACGGCGTTTCGATAAATAAAACGGAGTTTTCGCTTTCTGAGGTTTGCGAGGATATAATATCTGAATTCACTCCGCTGCTTGAGAGAAGAAAAGTTGCGTTTTCATCAGATATAACTCCCGGGATATTTTTTGTCGGGGATGAAGGACTGGTGAGACGCTTAGTCGCTATACTGATGGACAATGCGGCGAAATACTGCGACGAAGGCGGAAAGATCCGTCTTTCGCTTGCCGCAAGGCGTCAGATACAGCTTACGGTGGAAAACACATTTTCCGGCGTTGATGATATGGAGCTTGGCAGGCTTTTTGACAGGTTTTACAGGGCGGATCCGGCACGCACGGCAGGTTCGAGTTTCGGAATCGGACTTTCTATAGCAAAATCGATTGCGGAAAAACATAACGGCAGTATTAAAGCGTATAAGGCGGCGCCCGGCGAGATTGGTTTTCGCGTAATGATGAAGTGAGTCATAAAATTATATACAGTTGTTTAACACAGTCGTTCAGACGGTTTGCATGACCTGATGAGCGGCTTTTTTTTGACTTAAGATACTCTTTAGTTTCGCTTAAGGCTGGTGTGATAAAATTCCTGAGATTAAATTATGAAGGAGGAATAATATGATTACCGTCGAAAATCTGACTAAATATTACGGCGACCACCTGGCGGTAAATGATATTTCATTTGAAATAGACGAGGGACATGTCTATGGATTTCTCGGTCCAAACGGCGCGGGCAAATCTACGACGATGAATATTATGACGGGATGCCTCTCGGCGACATCAGGAAATATCAGAATTGACGGCCATGATATTTTCGAAGAGCCTGAAAAAGCGAAAAAACTTATAGGATATCTGCCTGAACAGCCGCCTCTTTATATGAATGAGTCTCCATTGGAATATCTCCGCTTTGTTGGAGAGGCAAAAGGTCTTCGCGGCGAAGCCCTTGAAGATCAGATAAAAGAAGTAATAAGACAGACCGGGATCAGACCTGTTTTAAACCGCAGGATAAGCGATCTTTCAAAAGGATACAAGCAGCGTGTCGGCATTGCACAGGCATTGCTGGGAAATCCGAAAGTTATTATTTTGGATGAACCCACTGTTGGATTAGACCCTATTCAGATAATAGAAATCCGTGATCTCATACGCAGTTTAGGGAAAAATCATACCGTAATTTTTTCATCCCATATCCTTTCCGAAGTGCAGACAGTCTGCGACAGGATCCTTATGATCGCTCTTGGTAAATTGGTAGCTTTCGGAGCGCCGGAGGAACTGGAAAAACAGTTTTCATCTTCAGGCAGCATCGAAGTTACTTCCGACGCCGATGTCGGAAAACTGAAACAGGCGCTTTCCGGAATGGGTATGATCTCGGCCATATCAGCTAAAACCCTTTCGAACGGATACAGCGCGGCCCGCATTGAAACTAAACACAAGGATATATATGCGGTATCCGGAGCTGTATTCCGCGCCTGTGCAGCGGCTGATGTTACACTTTTGGAAATAAAGGTTAATAAAGCCGATCTGGAAGATGTATTCCTGGAACTTGCATCGGAGAAAGGAGAGGTTAAAAGGAAATGACCGCTGTTTTTAAACATGAATTAAAATTGTACTTCCATTCATTGACGGCATACGTATTCGGCGCCTTTCTTCTGGTGGCAGTGGGCATCGGTTCCATGCTCTATAACTTAAGTTATGCAGTAAGCAACTTTGAATATGTATTCAGCTACGGAAGCCTTGCTTTTGTGGTTATAGTGCCGATCCTTACCATGCGTGTTATAGCTGAGGAACGCAAACAGAAAACAGATCAGCTGCTTTATTCGCTGCCGATCACTACGACAGAAGTTGTTATCGGAAAATTCCTGGCTCTGCTGGTGGTATTTGCGATACCGTTATGCATTGTCGGAATCTATCCGCTGATATTTATGCAGTACGGAGACGTCTATATTCCGACTTCTTACGGAACAATGACAGCGTTTTTTGTTATGGGAGCAGCGCTTCTGGCCCTTGGCATATTTATATCGTCGCTTACGGATAATCAGGGATTCGCAGCAGGAATAGGCATAGCGGTGATACTGTTTAATTACTTCAGCGTCAGCC
This sequence comes from uncultured Lachnospiraceae bacterium, assembly GCA_949283905.1. Taxonomy (GTDB): domain Bacteria; phylum Bacillota; class Clostridia; order Lachnospirales; family Lachnospiraceae; genus Alectryocaccobium. The sequence goes on from CASDUB010000095.1 coordinate 3,049, forward strand.
TGTCCGAATATGTTTCATCGACATCCTTCGGATCTGTTGTCGCCTTTCTGGTGATCATTATCCTTATATGGCTGTTGATCCGTCATATCACGCGAAACGATAATCTTGCGTACGGCACGGCCTTTGCGCTTATCGCTCTTTTGGTTATCGTATATTGGTTTAAATCAGATCTTTTGGAAGGACTTCTGCCAAAGATCATGACTACCCTTTCTCTGTTTGACAGGTTCAGTGTCTTTATAAACGGCGTATTTGATTGGACAGGAATCGTATATTATCTGTCGGTTATAGCGTTCTTTTTGTTCCTCTCGGTTCAGTCTTTGGAGAAACGGAGGTATAACTAATGAAAAAGTTTCATTTATTTGATCCTGATCAGAAAAAGCCGCAAAATAAGATCGCGCTGAAAGGAGGCGGATATTCGCTGATCATTTCATGCGTAGTTCTGGCTATTTTGATCGTGATAAATTTATTTGTCTCGGTGCTGCCGTCGTCCTTGACAAATATGGATATCAGTTCTTCACAGCTGTATTCTATCGGCAGCAACACAAAAGCCGTTCTCAATAATCTGCAGGAGGATATAACGATCTATTGGATCGTACAGGCGGACGCGGAAGACGAGATTCTCGAAAATCTTCTGGCAAGATATGAAAGTCAGTCCGATCATATAAAAGTAGAAAAGAAAAATCCGGACGTGTTCCCTACGTTTACCGAACAGTATACGGACGAGGAGGTTCCGAACAACAGTCTTATCGTAGAGTGCGGCGAACGCAGCAGATACGTTTCATATGAAGATATTTATGAATACACAATAGATTACTATTCGTACTCTGAATACGCTTCGGCATTTGACGGTGAAGGCGCGATTACTTCGGCTATCGACTATGTAGTTACGGAAGATCTTCCGCAGCTGTATATGCTTGAAGGTCACGGAGAAGAAGAACTTCCGTCTACTTTTGCTGAGCAGGTCGAAAAAGACAATATAGAGGTCAACAGTTTTTCACTTAATACTGTGGAAACTGTGCCTGAAGAGGCGGACTGCGTTCTGATTTATGAGCCGACTTCAGATATTTCGGAAGATGAAGCCGAGAAATTGTCGTCTTATATAACCGGCGGCGGAAAGATAATGGTCGTATCGGGACCTGTTGAAGACGGAACTCTTACAAACCTCAATTCATTGCTCGAGAATTACGGAGTTGCCGTAAACGACGGCATTGTAATAGAAGAGGATCAGGGACATTTTTACTATGGATATCCGTATATCCTTATACCGGATATCAACAGTCATGCCATCACCGATCCTATTATAGAGAACAATTATTATGTACTTATGTCGATTTCAAACGGACTTATTGTATCGGATGAAAACGGAACAGGAACAGTTACCGAACTGCTGACAACAACGAGCAGCTCTTTCAGTAAGGCATCCGGATATGAGATGAGCACTTATGAAAAAGAAGACGGTGATACAGACGGACCGTTCGCCCTTGCGGTATCGATCGAAGATACAAGCGGCGGCTCCCTTGTGTGGTTTGCTTCGAGCGATTTCCTGTCGGATGAAATGAATTACGCGTCATCGGGAGCTAACAGCGATCTGGCAATGAACGCGATAGCTTCTATGGTCGGCGAAACTGAAGCCATGGCTATCAGCAGTAAATCATTGAATTATAATTATCTGACGATGACTCAGGAAGTATCGTCATTCCTGAAAGCATTGATGATCGGTATCGTACCCCTTGGATATCTTGGAGTCGGTATCGGAGTGATTATAAGGAAACGGAGGCGTCAGAATGAAACGGTTTAAAAGAATAGGTATTTTAGCCGGCGTGCTGGCGGCAGCGTGTATAGCGACATTTGTTGCTCTGAACATAGAAAAACAGCAGGAAGAGATTCAGAACAGCGAAGAAGTTATTCTTTCGCTTGAGGCCTCGGACGTTAATAGTCTGAGCTGGAGCTATGACGAGACAAGCCTTGGATTTACACGCGATGATGAAGATGTCTGGTATTGGGATGACGACAGTGCATTTCCTGTGAGTGAAGAAAAAATAAATGAACTGTTGGATGTTTTTTCTTCTTTCAGTGTAAGCTTTATCATTGATAATGTAGAGGACTACAGTCAGTACGGGCTCGAAGAACCGACATGCACTATAGAGATAGGAACAGATGATCAGACTTATACCGTTAAGCTCGGTGATTTCAGTACCCTTGATCAACAGAGATATGTATCTATCGGCGATGGAAAAGCTTATCTTGTAAGTACGGATCCGATGGAATCATATGAGATCACTATCGAAGATATGATCCAAAATGACGACGCATTTGCTTATAACAGTGTTTCGGTGATAAATATCAGCGGTGATGAGGAATACGATATTGCATATAAAGAGGACAGTTCTGACACATATTGTGCCGACGATGTATATTTTACACTGAAAGACGGAGAAAACCGTCCCCTTGATACGACACTTGTAAGCGAGTATCTTTCGGCGATAAGCTCGATGAGTTTTGACACCTATGTGAGCTATAACGCGACCGATGAAGAAATGGCCGAGTACGGTCTTGACGATCCTGAGCTTACAGTGTCTGTGGACTATGGTATCGCAGGAGAAACAGCCGAAGACGAATACCAATACGGAACATATACACTCTCGATCAGCCGAAGCGCCGAGGAGCGTTTGAACCCGACTGAGGAAAGCGAAGCAACGGAGGATGGAACAGATACGGAGTCTGAGGATACTTATTCGGCGTATGTACGTATCGGAGACAGCAAAATAATTTATGAAGTTTCTTCGGATTATTTTGAAACACTTATGGCATCGACTTATGATGATCTTCGTCATAAAGAAGTGTATACGGGAAGTTTTGATATTGTCGATTCTATGGATATCGAACTGGAAGGAAACACTTATACCCTGGCTCCGAAATCGGAAGAAGAGACTGAAGATGAAGAAGAAACTGAAGATGATACTTCGGTATGGGCTTACGGCGATGAAGAGATCGATATCAGTGATATACAGTCTGCCATGAACAATCTCACTGCATCAGAATTTACTAATGAAGAGCCTGAAGGGGAGCAGGAGGTTAAGATCACCCTTAATCTCACTGATGAAAACTTCCCGCAGGTGGAGATAGTATTTTATCGATATGACGGCACAAACTGTCTTGCCACTGTAGACGGCGAGAGTTTTGCCCTTGTTTCGCGAAGCAGCGTTGTTGACTTTATAGAAGCGGTCAACGCCATAGTGCTGAACTGAAAAA
>CASDUB010000096.1 GCA_949283905.1 uncultured Lachnospiraceae bacterium
AACACGTCTGGAGGGAATCGAACCCCCGACACACGGTACCGGAAACCGCTGCTCTATCCCCTGAGCTACAAACGCGTAATCCGCGGCTGTAAAACCGCTTCAATTACTTATATAATCTTTGAAATGATATCATAGAGCTTATAAATTGTCAATTACAAGCCTGTCCGCGGCGCTGTCATACTGATATATGTTATCCGACAGAAAGTCTTTCGGCAGGACTTCGTTTTTATTGATACATCTTAACGTATCCCTTAAATACAGCGGCTTAATGTTTTCATCTTTTTTCACTATCAGACATTCGTGAACGCTGGATGGTATAACATAAAAGTCAGAACCGAGTCTTTGCGCCGCTTTTTTCATCACGCCGGGATAAAATAACGCCACGGCTCCGTATTCTCTTAATTCATTGGAAACGACATATACTTTAAAATCTTCTTTATGATTTTCACCTGCGTTGATCGACATCTTCGATCCGCCCGCCAGCTCCATTAAAAGTTCGTGCAGCTCATCTATCGTTGCTTTCTGATCCCTGAGAGTATTTTCCCATGCGAGTTTCTTTAATTCAGCCTCGGACATTCCCCAATTTTTCAAATGTTCATTATTGATCACCATTGTGATAAAGCTGTTTTGGGATACTCTTATCTTCATATAACAGATCATCAGAATATCACAATATCTGTCACAAGGGATCTGCTTTATATGATCTTCAAAATACTTTTCAGACGCCAGCCTGACATATATTCTGTTTCTATTCTCCCCTAAATCATCATACCTGCACACATTTTCATTTTTACGCATAAAACGCCCTCCTTAAAATAGAAATTGATAAAAAATAAAATTGAAATTTATTCAGAATCGAATAATTAGAAATAAAATTTAAGAAAATAATAGAAGCGGCAGGTGCGATACACCTGCCGTTAAGATCATATTAAACAACCTGTGTCAAAACAATGATATAACATCATCTCATTTTTGACAAGTACATTTTACTTTTTCATTGAATCCGCAGCTTCAGTGGCAAGTCTGTCACAGCGTTCGTTCATCTCATCGCCGTCATGACCTTTTACCCATACGAACTCGACTTCATGCTTTTCTTTCGCTTTTAAAAGCCGCTGCCAGAGATCTACGTTTTTTACCTCTTCGTTTTTTCCTCTTTTCCAGCCTTTTTTTATCCAGCTGTCGATCCAATGCTGATTGAACGCGTCGACAAGATATTTAGAATCGGAATGAACAGTCACACTGCAGGGTCTTATAAGAGCTTCAAGCCCGACTATGGCCGCCATAAGCTCCATACGATTATTTGTTGTTTTTTCGTATCCTTTTGAAAACTCCCTTTCATGAACAGTTCCTTTCGGATCGACATATCTCAATATGCATCCGTATCCGCCCGGTCCGTCAGGATTTCCCCTTGCTGCTCCGTCTGTGTATATATCTACTTTCATAATATATTCCGTTTCAAAATCTTATATAAACATTTTTCATTATTACAGAACATTCCATGTTCTCGTCTTTTGCTTCTTTGATAAATGTCTGTACCGCGCCCGGAACCGAATATTTATCGGAAATGATCTCTTTTTCTTTTTTTCCGAAATATTTTTCCGAAAATTCCTCTGTTATCACACGAAAGAGCGCGCCGTACTCCAGAGCAAATCTTCTTGCGGCGTATCGCGCCTCGGAATTACCCATAAATACGATCTCAGCTATGGCTTCAGGATAAATGCTGCAGTTTTTCATCGTATCGAGTATGAATTTCTCAATCTGCTTATATGAAACCTCATTAAAACATCTGACTGTTACGGTTATGCATCTCGGAATAAGCCAAAGCGTATGCGAGAAAAACGCATTGTCATAAGACGGCGACACATAAACGCCGAGCTTTCCTTCATTTTTCCAGACCAGAGTGCCCGGAAGATTTCCGACAACCGTATAATCGGTATAAAACCCCACTTCGTCTCCGGCATGTATTGCCGTAGATACTTCTGTCGCGTAATCGGGATTCGACAATACAAAATCATGAACCTCGGCATATTTAGCGATATCAAACTGAGTCGAGTCATTAGGCGCAGTCACATTTACAAATGTCATACCAAGCGTGCTGTCGAGGACTCTTGCGACATCATATGCCTCTCCCCTTCTTCCCGAAAGGATAGGTATGCAGTATTTTCCTGTGGCGTCAACTGCGATAACAGCCGGATCTTTAGACTGATCTTCGATCAGCTTTCCTATATAGCGTACCACCCTGACTACGGGTGCTATATAGATTATAACGTCCGAATCTTTAAAGCGCTCTGCAGTCCACTCTCTTACAGTACCCTGCACCCTTTTAAACTTTTCGGCATCCGGGTTATCGTCATCGGCGATAAACCACGTATTCTCAACCAGAAATTCTTTTCCCCATTCATTGATCGCATTTTCTATTTTTTCAGCAAGTTCAGCTTCATATTTATTGTAGCAAACGCCTGAAATCCTTAAATCTGTCATATCTTCTCCTGTCAGAACATGTAAATATGTTCGCCCGGCAGCCGGGCCTTTACGATCTTACAATTTTTCCGTCGACAATTATCTCTTTATTCGAAGTATTTAAAAAAGCTTCCGCGTTTAATCTTATCTGATATCCTCCGCCGGCTTCCGCAGTCCATTCGATATACGGCTGCGGCGGAAAACCATATGCATCAAGCACGCTCATTATCGTTCCTCCATGAACAACCATGGCAATATGAGAACGATTATTTTTTACGGCGTCGCTGACCACTTTTTCAAATCCGCGAATGCATCTTTCCTGAAATTCCCCTCTGTTTTCGCCTTCCGGAAACGAAGTGATCTCTCCGCTTCCTACCCAGCTTTTATATTCAGGGTCATTCAGCAGCTCCTGATATGTCTTTCCTTCAAACTTTCCGAAATTACATTGAGAAAGTTCTTCTACAACGACCGGCTCCAAATAGTCAAACAGGATATTGGCTGTTTCAATACATCTTTTCATCGGGCTTGAATAGACTTCCTCTACTGCCGGAAATTTAAGCGCTCTTAAAGCCTCTCTTTCTTCTTCCAGAAGAGGCTCGTCAGTTATCCCTATGTATTTTCCAAGACTGTTTCCTTCCGTTTTTCCATGTCGGATCATTGTGATTTTTAACATTTGAATTCCCCTGCTTATTTATTGATCAAAGACCTAACTTTTCTCTTACTGTTGCCTGCATTTTGTCTGTTTCGCATACTGTCGTATGACGTATTTCGGCCGAACGTATCTCTTCAATAGCCTTCGGGATCTCAACGCCTGATACGGCTTTAAGATCGTCAAACTGCTCCATGTCGGTGTGACTGTCGTATTTTTCATCGATAGCGTGAAGCACGCTGCGGGCAAATTTATACGGACTTGCCGTTGAGGCTATAACTGTAGGAGTCTTGTCTCCCGTATCTTTTACATATTTTTCGTAAACCGAAGCCGCAACAGCAGTATGAGTATCGAGAACATATCCGTCTTCCTCATATGTCTTTTTGATAACGGCAGCGCATTCTTCTTCCGTGCTGAATCCCGACGCAAAGTCCTCAAGAAGCGCCTTCTGCTCTTTTGAAACGGTATATTTTCCGTCTTTCGAAAGGCTTGCCATTAATTCGGCCGTCGTTTTCGCGTCTTCGCCTGCGATCTTAAAGATAAGACGCTCAAGATTGCTTGATACAAGGATATCCATTGAAGGCGATGATGTCAGATAAAATTCTCTGTTCTTGTCATATGTTCCTGTTATAAAGAAATCATATAAAACATTATTTTTGTTGGAAGCGCAGATAAGTTTATTAACAGGCAATCCCATAAGCTTTGCGTAGTATGCCGCAAGGATATTTCCGAAATTTCCCGTAGGGACAACGAAATTGACCTTATCTCCTGCTTTTATCTCGCCTTTTTTTACAAGCTGACAATATGAATATACGTAATATACGACCTGAGGCACAAGACGTCCGATATTGATGGAGTTTGCGGAGCTGAATTGAAATCCCGCTTTCTTAAGATCTTCAGCCAGTTTCGCGTCCTGGAACATCTTCTTAACGCCTGTCTGGGCGTCGTCAAAGTTTCCTGTAATTGCTACGACGCAAGTATTTTCGCCTTTCTGTGTAACCATCTGACGTTCCTGTACGGCGCTGACGCCGTTTTTCGGATAAAATACGATAATTCTTGTACCCGGTACATCTGCGAATCCCGCCATGGCTGCTTTTCCGGTGTCGCCCGAAGTAGCCGTAAGAATCACGATCTCCTCTTTGAGATTGTTTTTCTTTGCTGCCGTCGTCATAAGGTATGGCAGGATAGAAAGCGCCATATCTTTGAAAGCTATCGTCTTTCCATGGAAAAGTTCAAGGAAATATGCGCTTTTCGTCTTATGGATCGGCGCTATTTCTTTTGTGTCAAACTTTGAATCATATGCATTGTTAATGCAGTATCTCAGTTCTTCTTCTGTATAATCAGAAAGGAATTTGCTCATAACCGTATAAGCAACATCCTGGTATGACATCTCCGCGAGCTCTTCGATCGACTCGTTAAGTTTCGGAACAGACTGAGGAACAAAAAGTCCTCCGTCCGATGCAAGTCCTTTTAATACCGCTGCCGATGCCGGTACGTTTTCTTCAGCACCTCTTGTGCTTCTGTACAATACTTTCATAATAGTTCTCCTCATATTTGATTAAATCTTAAATTAGAATCCTAAATTCATAGATATTTTATTATATCATAGCAGCAAAGCCTAAACAAGATAAGAAAGAGATAAGAATCGGACAAGAGGATAAGAAAAGACCTTAAATTCACTCTTGACAATTTATTATCCTGATGATAAATTGATTGTAAATTTTATATCACTTAAAAGCAATGACAAGGAATAGTACTTAAATATCCCGAGCGCAGAGAGCTGCCGGAAGGTGTAAGGCAGCGGACGGAATTTAACGAACTCGCCTTCGAGCTTCTGCCTGAACTTACAGTAGGCGCAGACGGTTTCTCTCCGTTATAAGAGAAGGATATTTATTGAATTTTCAAAGTATCCGTTGAGTGCATGTGTTTCACATGAATTAGAGTGGTACCGCGTAGAGTTAATTATAACCCTTCGTCTCTAAATCAGAGATGAAGGGTTTTTTATTATTTTCACAAGGAGGCAAATATGAATTACAAAAAATATCAGAAACAGTATTATCCTGCTCCTGCCGGAAATACGGATTGGGTAAATAAAGATTCTATCGACAAAGCGCCGATATGGTGCAGCGTTGATATGCGTGACGGCAATCAGGCTCTTATCGTTCCTATGAGCCTCGAACAGAAACTTGATTATTTTAAAGTTCTTCTCGAAGTAGGATTTAAAGAGATCGAAGTCGGATTTCCTGCAGCTTCGGAAACAGAATATGAATTCTTAAGAGCTCTTATTGAGCAGGATCTGATCCCGGAAGACGTTACTATCCAGGTGCTTACTCAGGCAAGAGAACATATAATCCGCAAAACTTTTGATTCCCTTGAAGGCTGCAAAAGCAATGTTATCGTACATGTTTACAACTCAACATCTTTTGCACAGCGTCAGCAGGTTTTCAAAAAATCAAAAGAAGAAATCAAGCAGATCGCTATAGACGGCGCCAAACTCCTCAACGATCTTACAAATGAACGCGGAGCAAAATACCGTTTTGAATACAGCCCCGAAAGCTTTTCAGGCACAGAACCTGAATACGCTCTCGAAGTGTGCAACGCAGTGCTTGACGTATGGCAGCCGACAGCCGATCGAAAAGCCATCATCAATCTGCCTGACACTGTTCAGCTTGCAATGCCTCATGTTTACGCCAGCCAGATCGAATATTTCCATAAAAACCTGAAATACAGAGAAAATGTCGTTATCTCTCTTCATCCTCACAACGACAGAGGAACGGGCGTGGCCCACGCGGAGCTCGGTCTTCTTGCAGGCGCTGACAGAATCGAAGGAACTCTTTTCGGAAATGGCGAAAGAACAGGAAACGTGGATATCGTTACTCTTGCGATGAACATGTACTGCCAGGGAGTAGATCCGAAGCTCGACTTCTCCGATATGCCGAAACTCTGCGCTAAATTCGAAGAAGTTACAAATATGCCTATCCCTATGAGACAGCCTTACTGCGGCGAGCTTGTATTTGCGGCATTTTCCGGATCTCATCAGGACGCCATCGCCAAAGGAATGCACTACCGTCTCGAGCATGATATGGATAAATGGACAGTTCCGTATCTTCCGCTCGATCCTACTGACATCGGAAGAAACTATGACGCGGATGTTATCCGTATCAACAGCCAGTCGGGAAAAGGCGGCGTAGGCTATATCCTCGAGAGAAACTACGGATTATTCCTGCCGCCTAAGCTTCGCGAGCATATGGGATATACTGCTAAAGCAGAGTCAGATCATCTTCACAAAGAACTTGTTCCTGAAGAGATCTTCAGACTCTACATAAAAACATACGAAGGAAAGACAACTCCGTTCAATGTTGAGGAAACTCACTTCACAAGACCTGAACAGGGCGTATTTGAAGCTACGATAACAACTGTCTACAACGGCGAGAAGAAAGTCACGACAGCAAGAGGAAATGGTCGTCTCGACTCTGTATCAAATGCCATCAAAGAGGCGACAGGCATCGAATATACTCTTACAACATACACGGAGCACGCTCTTTCAAAGAGCTCAAGTTCAAGAGCTATCGCCTATGTCGGAATCGAAATGCCGGGCAAAGAGCCTTCATGGGGTTCCGGCGTAGACCACGATATTATTCATGCTTCTATCGTCGCTCTTGTAAACGCCATCAACAACGGATTGACACAGTAAATATTTTCAGCGCCGCGAAAAGCGGCGCTTATTTAATTCAGTCCACATTATTCTATACAATATTTTGACAAAGATTTTAGTTAATATTGGTAGTTTCATGATTTGTTTTATGATATCATGATGCATGGCTTAAGACCGAAATATACAATACGATATAATCAATAAGGAAAGAAAGCATGAAAACAAAAAGTTTATGGAATTATCTTTCTTCAAGAAAAAAAGAAACTGTTCTTGCTCCGCTTTTTAAAATGCTTGAAGCATGTTTCGAACTTTTCATTCCGCTTCTTGTGGCGGACATCATAGACACGGGAATTAAATCCGGCGATACCGGTTATATTATCAGACGCGGTATCCTGATGATCTTCTTCGGCGTCCTTGGATTTACGCTTGCTGTTATCGCTCAGTACTTTTCCGCAAAATGCGCTATCGGCGTAAGTACTGATTTAAGACGTGATCTTTTTTATCACATAAGCGAACTGAATTACAAAAATCTCGATGAAGCCGGAATCTCCTCTCTTATAACAGGAATGACGAGCGATATCAATCAGGTACAGAACGGCGTAAACTGGGCGCTGCGTCTTTTCCTGCGATCTCCGTTTATCGTTTTCGGCGCGGCAATAATGGCTTCAACCATAAGCCCCACGGCTTCCGTTATTTTCTGGATAACAATAGCCGTCCTTATATTTATCATCGTGCTTATAATGAAGCTCTCGATGCCTTTAACAGTCAAAGTTCAAAAGCAGCTTGAGACAGTAACACGTTCTTTTAAAGAAAACATTACCGGTATACGTGTTGTCAGGGCATTTAACAGCCAGGCATCCGAAAAAGAATCATTCAATAAAAATCATGACAAATTATATGACCGTCAGATCAAAGTCGGAAAAATCTCATCCGCTTTAAATCCTCTGACATTTGCGGTAATAAACTCCGCGATCATTTTTATACTTTGGACAGGCGCGATTCACGTAGATACCGGAGTTCTCACTCAGGGACAGATAATCGCCCTGATCAACTATATGTCGCAGATCCTGGTGGAGCTCATCAAATTTGCGAATATAGTTTTGATCGTGTCAAAAGCAATTGCCTGCTTTAAGCGTGTTAAAAATATATTAAGCATAGAACCCGTACTTCAGAACGGAAGCAGACAGATCGACCCTTCTTCGGCTATAGATATTAAGCTCGAAAACGTTTCCTTCGCCTTTGACAAAAAGGGCGGAAACGCTATAGAAAATATAAGTTTCCATATACCGAAGGGCACGCATGTCGGCATCATCGGAGCGACCGGCTCGGGAAAGACAACGCTCATTAATCTTATATCAAGATTTTATGAACGCTCCTGTGGCAGCATTCTAATAAATGATATTCCGATCGAAGATTATGATATCGCCTCTCTGACGGCTCACATAAGTCTTGTGCCTCAGAAATCAGTACTGTTCAAGGGAACCTTAAGAGAAAACCTTAAATGGGGAAACAGCGAAGCTTCCGATGAAGAATGTTTTGACGCGCTGAAAGATTCCTGCGCATACGACTTTGTCATGGAAAAAGGCAACGGGCTCGATCTTTATGTCGCGCAGTCAGGCAGCAACTTTTCCGGCGGTCAGCGTCAGAGACTCGCGATCGCGAGAGCCCTTATGAAGAAAAGCGGACTTTTGATCCTCGACGACAGCTATTCCGCTCTTGATTACGCCACGGAATCCCATATTAAGAATTCCGTATTTAACCACAGAGACAACTGTACGGTACTTACGGTATCACAGCGCGTTTCTTCAATTTATAATTCAGATATCATCATTGTACTCGACAACGGCTC
>CASDUB010000097.1 GCA_949283905.1 uncultured Lachnospiraceae bacterium
ATGTAAAAAATGAGTCAACTGTAATATATAAATCGGCAAAATGTTGTTCTATAATACATTAATATTGCGGTTATAAAAAATATATAATAAAAATATGAAGCATAGGAGAGAAGTATTTTGAGCAGATTAAGAATCAAAACCCAAAGCGAAGCTCAGGCTGTTATTGAAAATCTGTATAAAGACGTTGAACGCAGAATTTCAGCAAGCCCTCCGGGACTTTGTCCTGTAGACATGCTGCTTAACTTCCTGAGACTGAGCCACGCGCAGTCATGCGGAAAATGTGTTCCATGCCGTATCGGACTTGGACAGATGGCGAAACTTATGGAAAAGATCCTGGACGGAGCAGGAACTCACGAAAATCTCGAAACGATAGAGAAGACGGCGCGTGCTGTCGTAAACACTGCCGACTGCGCTATCGGAAGAGATGCGGCAAGATTTGTTTTAGACGGACTTGCAGGATTCAGAGAAGATTTCCTTGAGCATATCGATCACAAACGCTGTCTGGCAAATGTACAGCTCCCCGTTCCTTGTGTTGCTCTCTGCCCGGCAGGAGTTGATATACCGGGATACATGGCTTTAGTAGGAGCCGGACGCTGCGATGACGCGGTACGTCTTATCAGAAAAGACAATCCTTTCCCGACAGCATGCGCGTTTGTATGCGAGCATCCGTGTGAAGCGCGATGCAGAAGAAGCATGGTCGACAGCCCTCTTAATATCAGAGGAATCAAGAGATATGCCGTTGAGCATTCGGGAATTGTTGAACAGCCGCCATGCGCGGAATCTACAGGCAAGAAAGTAGCTGTAATAGGCGGAGGTCCTTCAGGCTTAAGTGCGGCATATTATCTTGCGCTCATGGGTCACCGTGTAACTGTATTTGAAGAGAAAAAGCAGCTCGGAGGTATGCTTCGTTACGGTATTCCTTCATACAGACTTCCGAGAGAGCTTCTCAATGCCGAGATAGAATCTATTCTTTCAACCGGAATCGAAGCTAAAACAGAAGTTACAGTAGGAAAAGACGTGACTTTTGAACAGCTTCAGAAAGAGTATGATGCTCTTTATATCGCTATCGGAGCTCATCAGGACAAGAAGACAGGCATAAAAGGCGAAGACAGCAAAAACGTTATGTCCGCTGTTGAGATGCTTAAAGCTATCGGCGATGACATCATGCCTGATTTTAAAGATAAAAATGTCGTTGTTATCGGCGGCGGAAACGTTGCCATGGACGTTACACGTACGTCAGTGCGTCTCGGAGCTAAAAAGGTAACATGCGTATATCGCCGTCGTATCGAAGATATGACAGCACTTCCTGAGGAAGTGGAAGGCGCAATGGCTGAAGGCGCAGAGATCATGACGCTTGCGGCTCCTTCATATATAGAAGCTGACGAAAACAATAACGCGGCAGCTCTCTGGGTTCAGCCGCAGATAATAGGCGAAGTAGATAAGAGCGGCAGACCGAGACCTAATAAGGCTGACCTTCCTGAAGTAAGAATTCCTGCCGATATCATCGTTGTTGCCATCGGACAGGGTATCGAGATCGCCGGATTCGAAGAAGCCGGAGTGCCAATTAAGAGAGGTACTTTCGTTGCCGAGACATCTTCCCAGGCAAACGACAAGGTATTTGCCGGCGGCGACTGTGTAACAGGACCTGCAACAGCGATAAGAGCTATCGCAGCCGGAAAAGTAGCGGCGGCAAATATCGATGAATACCTCGGATTTAATCATGAGATCAGCGTTGATATCGACATTCCTTCACCGCAGCTTTCAAATCGTCCGCCTCATGGACGTATTAACATCACCGAACGTGAAGCATGCGAAAGAAAATGCGACTTTAACGATATCGAAATCGGTCTTACAAAAGAAGGCGCATGCAAGGAAGCGTCCCGCTGCTTAAGATGCGATCACTTCGGATACGGAATATTCAGAGGAGGTAGAGAGAATAAATGGTAACATTGACAATTGATAAAAGACAGGTTACTGTTCCGGAGGGAACAACTATATTAGATGCTGCCAAATCAGTTGGTATTGATATTCCTACTCTTTGTTTCCTCAAGGACATTAACGAGATCGGCGCATGCCGTATCTGCATGGTCGAGATCGAAGGAGAGCAGGTACTTATCCCTTCATGCAACAATGTCGTTCGCGAGGGAATGGTTGTATATACGAGCTCTCCAAAGGTAAGAGAAGCAAGAAGAGTAAATCTTCGTCTCCTCTTATCACAGCATGATACAAAATGTACAAAATGTACAAGAAACGGAAACTGCAAGCTTCAGCAGCTTACAACAGATTACAACCTGCTTGGAGAACATTATGTTCCGACCCTTAACAATGTTCCGGAGTTTTTTGACGCTCCTGTAGTAAGGATTGAGAACAGATGTATTAAATGTCTCAGATGCGTTCAGATCTGTGAAAAAGTCCAGAGCATGAATATCTGGGATGTCCTTGGAACTGCTTCGCATGTAAATGTCGGAGTTAAGCTTGCAAGAAATCTTGCCGAGTCAAACTGTACTTTCTGCGGTCAGTGTATCACGCATTGTCCTGTAGGAGCTCTTCAGGAAAGAGATGATACAGGAAAAGTGTTCGATGCGCTCGCAGATCCTAAGAAAACTGTTGTAGTACAGGTTGCGCCTGCCGTAAGAGCGGCATGGGGCGAGTATTACGGTCTTGATCCGGAGTATGCTACGGCAGAAAGACTTGTATCCGGTCTTAAGACAATGGGATTTGACTATGTATTTGATACAAACTTCTCGGCCGATCTTACGATCATGGAAGAGGGAAGCGAGTTTATAGAAAGATTTACTCATAAGGATCAGTATGCATGGCCTATGTTTACATCATGCTGCCCTGGTTGGGTAAGATTTATAAAGAGCCAGTTCCCGGGTTATGTTAAGAATCTTTCAACAGCAAAATCACCGCAGGGAATGTTCGGAGCAGTAGCGAAGAGCTACTTTGCAGAGAAGATCGGCGTAGATCCGAAAGACATGGTGGTAGTTTCTATCATGCCTTGTACGGCTAAAAAAGCAGAGAGAGCCATACCTAATCTCAATGACGCCTGCGGCGATCCTGATGTAGATATCGTTCTTACTACAAGAGAGATCGTTCGTATGTTCAGAGGAGAGCAGATCAATCCGAGACTTCTTGAAGAGACTCCATTTGACAGTCCTTTAGGAGAAGGAACAGGAGCTGCCGTTATCTTCGGAGCTACAGGCGGCGTTATGGATGCTGCTTTAAGAAGCGCTTATTATCTTGTTACAGGTCAGAATCCTCCTGCAGACGCCTTCAGCGCTGTAAGGGGTATGGAAGGCTGGAAAGAAGCTGTATTTAACGTTCCGGGAGCAGGCGACGTAAGAGTTGCCGTTGTAAGCGGACTTGCAAATACAAGAAAGCTTATGGAAGCGATCGATAAGGGAACTGTTGAATATGATTTCGTAGAAGTAATGGCCTGCCCGGGCGGATGTGCCGGCGGCGGCGGACAGCCTATTCACGACGGAGAAGAAAAAGCAGAGTACAGAGGAGACGCTCTCTGGAAGATCGACGCAAACAAGAAAGTACGTTTCTCACATGAAAATTCGGAAGTTCAGAAACTCTATGCGGATTATCTTGAAAAACCGCTTTCGCACAGAAGCCATGAGCTTCTTCATACAGATCATGAAGGATGGAGTGTACCTGAACCTATAAATTACGGAATATATCATTTAAGATGATCATTTATCCCGGGGCTGCCGAAAGGCAGCCCTATGATACTTTGAGGGGAAATTACAATGAAGACAAATAAGCATAAGTTCAGCAGAAAACACTGGATGATAATAGCCCTGGGCTTTATGATATTTTTTATTTATAATGCCGTGGCCTCCGACGGTATGAACGTTATCGTCCCGCAGCTGGCCTCCGACAGAGGATGGAATTATGAATATGTTCTGTCGTTTGCTACTATTGCCGGCGTTATAAGCGCGATCCTTTCAGTCTTTTTCGGAAAGCTTTGCGAGAAAAAAGGACCGAGATTTATGATCGGTACGAGTATGCTGCTTGCAGCCGTATTTTTCTATATGTATGGACATGCGACGAGCATTCCGATGTATGTTGTCGCTCTTTGCGGAGTGACGAGCTGTTCAAGTTCATTCGGATTTATAGGAGTCAGCTCCCTTGTGGCAAACTGGTTTCCGACTAAAAAGGGAATTGCCCAGGGATTTGCGTCAATGGGATGCCCTTTCTCATCGATGATCTCGGTGGCGCTGTTTACGGTAGCCTTTAATAAATTCGGTCTTGGGATTTCGATGACATTTTTTGCCGTTCTGATGGCAGTGATTGCGGTGATACTTTTAATTATTCTTCGTAATACACCTGAAGAATGCGGGGAATATCCCGATTCAATACCGCCCTTTGAAAGAACGCAGGCTGAACTCGACCTGGTCAGCAATGAAAAAGGCAAGACCATCGGACAGATGGCAAAAGTCGGCACTGTCTGGTATGTCGGCATATTTATGGGACTCTACAGCATGTGTTCCCTCGGAGTAATGGGACAGTTTGTGGTAAGGCATTCGGAGCTTCCGATAGACAACTCGATGGTCCTTTTTATGTTTTCTGTATGTGCGGCAGCAGGAATATTCGGCGGACCGCTCTGGGGCGCGATCGATACAAAATTCGGAACTAAGACGGGATATTTGTTGTGCGCGCTGAATTATATAATCGCCATGCTGCTCAACTTCACCGACATCATGCCTCTCGTGTATATATCGGTTGTGCTTCTGGGACTCGGCGCATGCGGAATACAGGTATTTCTTGCCGCGTGGCTTGTGTCCATATTCGGCAGAAAAGATTTTGCCGGCGCTTACGGAATAGCATATCCGTTGTCGAATATACTCTGTCAGATGTGCTTTTTTGTGATTGCTTTCACAAAATCGATATTCGGTCAGATGAGGTATGCTTATCTTGTGTTTGTGGTATTGCTTGTGATAAGCATCATAATGAGCAGGTTTGTAAAGATCAATTATAAAAAAGATTAAATAAAAAAAGGA
>CASDUB010000098.1 GCA_949283905.1 uncultured Lachnospiraceae bacterium
ATAATGCTGGCGAACGCTCCTGCTACCGCGCATACGACGGCGATAATCATGACAGGCAGATAATTTCTGCAATAACCTATAAGTTTTTTCAGAGACTCAACATCCGTTCTTTCATTTGACATTGATCTCATCTGTCCATGTCTCATTGGTCCCGACATATTACAATTCCTCCTCTGAAAGCTGCGAAAGCGCGATCTCCTTATAAACGGCGCAGTTCTCAAGCAGCTCTTTATGTGTTCCGATTCCCGCTATCCTGCCTTCGTCAAGAACCATTATCTTGTCGGCATTCATGATAGTTCCTATTCTCTGCGCGACGATTATAACAGTGGTATCCTTCAGATTCTCCTTCAGTGCCTTTCGCACAAGCATATCCGTCTTGTAGTCAAGCGCTGAAAATGTATCGTCAAATATCATTATCTCGGCGTTTTTAAATACGGCGCGGGCAATTGATATCCTCTGCTTCTGGCCGCCGGAAAAGTTTGTTCCGCCCTGTGCGACTCTTTTCTTCACTCCTTCTTCAAATTCCGAAATAAAATCTGCGTTGGCTATCTCAATCGCTTTTAAAAGATGCGGATCGTTATCTTCGACTTCTTCTTTTGTTCCGTAAGTTATATTTGACTTCAGATCGCCTCTGAACAATATCGCTTTCTGCGGCGCAACGGCTATCTTCTGTTCAAGCTGTTCCTCGGGATATTCTTTTACATTTACCCCGTCTATCAGAACCTCTCCTTTTGTCGCATCATAAAATCTCGGTATCATGTTTATGACGCTTGTTTTTCCCGAACCCGTCGCTCCGATAATCGCAAATGTTTCGCCTTTGTTTATCTTAAAACTGATATCGGACAGACATGGCTTATCAGCGTCTTTATACGAAAATGACACATTTCTGAATTCGACTGTACCCTGCTCCAATTCTTTTACTTTATCTTTTTTGTATGCAATGCTGCACTTTCTGTCGAGAACTTCTTCTATACGCTTCGCCGAAACCATTGTTCGCGGCAGTATAAAAAATATCATTATAAGCATCATAAATGCCATAACTACCTGAATGGCGTACTGTGTGAATGCAGTCATATTTCCCATTTCGGCAGCTTTATCAAGCAGCGGCGCACCCTCGATGACATATGCGCCTATCCAGTATATCGCAAGCGTAAGACCGCTCATGCAGAGCATCATGATAGGCATCAGAAGTCCCATTCCCCTGGCGGTAAAAAGCTGATTTTTTGTAACTTCGAGATTTACTTTTTCAAATTTTTCTTCCTGATAATCCTCGGCATTAAATGCGCGCACTACTCTGACTCCTGAGATGTTTTCGCGCGCCGTATCGTTCAATCTGTCCGTAAGTTTCTGTATTTTCTTAAATCTCGGATAACACAGCATGATGATCACGCCAAGCAAAACGACTATTACCAGCACAGTTATAAATGTGGCGGCAGTCCACGCCATATTTGTAAAAGATATCTTGCTTATAGCCCAGATCGCAAGGATCGGAGCTTTGATCATAACCTGCATTCCCATGGCAATAAGCATCTGCATCTGCACAACGTCATTAGTTGTTCTTGTGATAAGACTCGGCGTAGTGAAGTAATTGATCTCTTCATCGCCGAAATCCGTTATCTTGTCAAACATCCTGATCCTGAGCGTCTTCGCAAAATTCGCAGCCACCTGCGCCGCGAAAAAGCCGCATAATACCGCCGCTCCCATACTGCACACAGCGCACAAAAGCATCGAGCCTCCGTTAACAAGAACATCGTGCATTTCTATATTTCCCATCGAAACGCTCTCTGTAAGTTTCTGCGTATAATCAGGCATAGTGAGTTCGAGCCATACCTGCAAAATTACAAGCCCTATACAGATAAATATATATCCGACGTCTCTTTTGCTCAGATTTTTAAATATTTTTATCATGTCTTTCCTCCTGAATATTTTTGCCTTTTATCACTCTTTTGTCTCCCGGAGTTCACATGCCGCTTTTTTTATTTCCTCGGCTATATCTAAAAATGTGTTTATACGTTCAACCCCTACCGTCCTGATTATTTTTTCACTGTCAGTAATAAATTTTTCCTTTATTTCTGTAACGCATTTTTTGCCTTCCTGCGTCAATACGATATCGGCTTTACGTCCGTCTTCGGAATCCTTTTCCTTTCTGATCATTCCCTTTTCCTGAAGCTTTCTGATGATCACCGCGACACGCGCCGTACTGATACCCAGCTTTTTGCTTATCTCTCCCGGCGTAACCGCTTTATCCTCTTCGAAGATAAACATCAGCGCATGCCTCACGCCGTCTTTTTTCATGTCAAATACTTTAGATATATTTTTTGACCTGTACTCTTCAAGCCTTTTAAAAATCCTCTTTATATCTTCTTCCAATGTAACCACCTCGCCGTTTAAATAGCATAAATTTACCTAACACCGTTAGATAATATCACTCCATATTTTTTTGTCAACAGTGCACAATATCTTTTTATTATATTTTTATATTTTGCTGACACTTTGATCCGTTTTTTTCGCCTGTATCCTGTCTTCTTGACATTACTTTACTAATTATTTATATTTACAAAGTACAAATATACTTATAACTAATATTAATCAGGAGGAAATATATATGTTTTCAACACCATCAGCTTGTATTGTCGCTGATAAAGACAAAGTAGCAAAAGCAGTTCTTATGCCCGGAGATCCTCTTCGCGCAAAATACATTGCAGAAACATACCTTGAAGATCCGGTGCTCTTTAATGACGTAAGAAACATGCTTGGATATACAGGTACATACAAAGGCAAAAAGATATCTGTAATGGGTTCCGGAATGGGTATTCCTTCAGCAACACTTTACGCTCATGAGCTTTACACATTTTTCGATGTAGACTCTATCATCCGCGTCGGAAGCGCAGGAGCTTTTCTCGATGAAATGCATCCGAGAGATATCGTAGTTGCAATGGCAGCTTCTACAAACTCAAACTTCGCTCATCAGTATCAGTGGCCGGGAACGCTTGCAGCAACGGCAGATTACGATCTTCTTACAGACGCCGTAAACATCTGCAAAGAGCGCGGAACAAAAGTACATGTCGGAAATGTCTTCTGTACAGATATGTTCTACAACGCAAATCCGGATATTCCGGCAAAAGCCCGCGATCTCGGAATGCTCTGTGTTGAAATGGAAACTGCAGGTCTTTATCTTGAAGCTCTTGCATGCAAGAAAAAAGCTGTCAGCATCCTTTCTATTTCAGACCATATGTTCCGCTCTGAATATCTTTCTGCAGAAGAAATCCGCGAATCTTTCAATGAAATGATGATAGTCGCACTTGAAACAGCATGGAAATCAATCGATTGATGATCAGATGAAAAAGATATGAAAAAGAAGATAACATGTTTTGCATTATGTTTAGCGCTTACTCCGGCAATACTTTCGGCATGCAGCGGCGTACCTGAAAGTTCCGGAGGATCATACGTTCCGGAAAGCATTTCAGTTTCAGATACCGAAGAAACTTCCGTAAATTCCGGAATTCAGGACACGGAGAATACAGAAAATCCGCAAAGCCCCGCAGCCGAACCAACGGCTGCACCTACGCCTGTGCCCGATCCCGCGCCTGTCGACGGAACAATCCACACATCGCTTACTGCCGTAGGAGATGTCTATATCGCTGAAAACAAAGCTTTCAGTCCGTATTACTACGCCGACGAAAGCGGCGATGCATTTTCATCAATGCTCAACACAATATCGGAGCGTCTCGGTGAAAACGTGACTCTTTATAATATTCTGGCTCCTACTTCATTTGCCGTGTGCCTCAGCCCCGAAGTGCAGGCTGAGCTCGGCTGTTCAGACGAAGGATACGCTATAGACTATGTAAATTCTCGTCTTACCGACAGGATCGTTTCCGTAGATGTTCTCGATCAGCTGATTAAATATAACGGAGAATATCTTTACTTCGGAACAGATCATCACTGGACACAGCTCGGCGCTTACTACACATACCGCGAGTGGTGCAAAGCCAAAAACATCACTCCTCACGAACTTTCGGAATATAGTTACGCCGAATATCCGGGATTTCTCGGACTGTTTTATAATTACAGCGGAAACTCTGAAATTCTCGCGTCAAATACCGATACGGTTCAGGCGTATATTCCGATCGCGACAAACGATATGACTGTAACAAATCCCGACGGTTCCGAATATGCCGATAACATCATTACGGACAAATCCAACAGCGACGCGGGTTCAAAATATTCGTGCTTTTTAGGCGGTGATCTTGCCTTGTGCAGTATCACCAATCCGAATATTTCCGACGGAAGCTCATGTTTGCTCGTAAAAGACTCCTTCGGAAACGCCTTCGCGCCTTTCCTTGTCGATCATTACGAAAATGTCTATGTTGTCGATCCGAGATACTATACGGGAAATCTGACGTCGTTTGTTCAGGAACATAATGTATCGGATGTTATCATGCTTTATAATGTAGACCAGATCTTAGGTTCTACATCCGAACAGGTGCTTTCACTGTTTCAATAATTAAAAAACACAATAGCCGCAGATGCAACCAAAGCTTATATGCTTTCAGCGCCTGCGGCTATAATTATTTTATTATTCCCGTTCCGTCAAATTCAGGTATGAAACTGTCAGACACTGTTCCGCCTTCCTGTATCATACACTGTTCTATTCCAAGTTCTATGGCGTAATCGACCGCCCTGTCGTATTCTCTTTCGGAAACGGCTCTGTTAAGTTCTTCAAACGGCATCTCTGATATCGGCGTGTACTGATTCATCAGCGATATCCATATCCTGTCACCGTAAGTACCGCTGAGATATTCCAGTACTTTTTTAGTGTCCTTAAGGTTTCCCGGCATCATCAGATGTCTTACTATAACGCCCGATTTCATCATATCATTTTCAAATTTCGTTTTTGAAACGGATACCATATAATCAAGAGCTTCCTTCGCGAAGTCAGGATAATCCGGGGCGTTAAAATATTTTTTACCGATTTCGGACGACAAAGTCTTAAAATCAGGCATCCATATATCAACCAGTCCCTCAAGCATCCTGAGCGTTTCTCTTTTTTCATAACCGCTGCTGTTCCATACGACCGGTATCTTTAAACCTTTTTTCTTTGCCATTGCGATTGCTTTTGCTATCCCCGGAGTGAAATGAGTACCGGTTACGAGATTAACATTGTGAGCGCCTCTTTCCTGCTGCTCAATAAAAATTTCAGAAAGTCTTTCTTCTGATATCTCGAATCCTATATTGTCACGCGAGAGCTCAATATTTTGACAAAACACGCATTTCATGGAACATCCCGAAAAAAACACAGTACCGCTGCCGTTTTTACCTGATATAAACGGCTCTTCATACATATGAAGCCCGGCTCTCGCAGCTTTAATACGCGCCGTCTGTCCGCAGTATCCGGCCTTTTTCGTTCTGTCAACTTTGCAGTCTCTCGGACACAGTGTACAGTTTGAATATGATCCGTCTGCCATTTCGTAAAACTTCAGGCCTCCATCTCTTCAGCCATCTTTTCAAACGATTTCATAAGATTTTCGTCGTTTTCGCAGTCTTTCATAAAACCTTTGAGTTCTTCAAGGATATCTCTTGGTTTTTGTCCGTCAACGATTTCAAAGTGACATCCGCCTCCGCATGTATTGCAGTCATGTGTACATTCAGACATAATAATCTCCTTTTTAATTCTGTAAAAATTAATGTGCAGCATTGCGGTTTACCCCGCATTTCATGATACTACTTTATTTTTCTTTTTCCGTCAATATGACGGCGTTTCGTATGTTCTATCTTTCTCGGCGGTATCAGACATTTCTTCCTGTCAAATCCTATCAGATCCGCCCTGCCGGATTTTAACAGCGCTTCTTTTACAAGATCATAATTTTCGGGTTTTCTGTATTGTATAAGCGCTCTTTGAACCGCCTTTTCATGACTTGTTTTCGGAACATATACCTTTTCCATCGTTCTCGGATCCACGCCTGTACAGTACATTACCGTAGACAGCGTGGAAGGAGTCGGATAAAAATCCTGAACCTGTTCCGGCATATATCCTAGATCCCTGATATATTCGGCAAGTTTTATCGCATCCTCGATATGCGATCCCGGATGCGACGACATCAGATACGGAAGCATATACTGGTTTAATTTAAGATCTCTGTTCAATTTATCAAATCTGCCGCAAAACTGCTTATACACCGGATATCCCGGTTTTCCCATATATTTTAAAACCCTGTCGGAAATATGTTCGGGAGCTACCCTCAGCTGTCCGCTCACATGGTATTTGCACAATTCTTTCAAAAAATCGGTTTTTTTGTCAGCCATAACATAATCAAACCTTACGCCTGATCTGACAAATACTTTTTTTACTTTTGGAATCGCCCTTAATTTTCTCAGCAGCGATATATAATCCGAATGATCCGCCACAAGATTTTTACACGGAGTCGGGAACAGGCACTGCCTGTTTTTGCATACTCCTTTTGTCATCTGCTTGTCGCAGGCAGGTCTTCTGAAATTTGCGGTAGGTCCGCCTACATCATGAATATAGCCTTTAAAATCCGGATCTTCCGTCATTTTCTTCGCTTCTTTTATCAGTGATTCATGGCTTCTGACCTGAACGACCCTTCCCTGATGAAAAGTAAGGGCGCAGAAACTGCATCCTCCGAAGCATCCTCTGTTGCTTGTAAGCGAAAACTTAATTTCTTTTATTGCCGGAACTCCGCCGTCTTTTTTATAAGACGGATGAAACGTGTTCATATATGGAAGTTCATAAATATCGTCCATTTCATGCATTGTCAGAGGCCTTTGAGGCGGATTCTGAACAATATATCTCTTCTCTCCGTATTTTTCGATCAGCGGCTTTGCCGAATAAAAATCAGTATTCTGATATTGGATATAAAAACTCTTCGCATAATTTAAGCGATCTTTTACGAGCTCATCATATTCAGGAAGAAGTATGCCTTCATAAACATTGTCGATTTCCCTTGTTTTATAAACAGTGCCTCTGACAAAAGTAATATCGGAAATGTCCATACCGCTTTCAAGCGCCTCCGCTATCTCGACAACGGCAAGCTCCCCCATTCCGTACATCAGGATATCCGCACCTGAGTCCATAAGAACGGATCGTTTGATCTTGTCCGACCAGTAATCATAATGCGCCAGTCTCCTTAAGCTTGCTTCAATACCGCCTATAAGCACCGGCTTATTTTTATATTTCCGTTTAATCAGATTGCAGTATACTATGGTCGCGTAATCCGGCCTTTTTCCGGAAACGCCGCCAGGAGTATAAGCGTCTTCATGGCGGCGTTTTTTATTGACGGTATAGTGATTTACCATGGAATCCATATTTCCGGCGCTCACCAAAAAGCCCAGCCTGGGTTCTCCGAACTCCGTAATGCTCTCTTCATTTTTCCAGTCCGGCTGCGAAATGATCGCAACTTTAAAGCCGTGCGATTCCAGCACGCGGCTTATGATCGCCGGCCCGAATGAAGAATGGTCCACATATGCGTCTCCTATGACATATACAAAATCAGGCCGTTCCCAGCCAATTTTTTTCATTTCTCTGTTTGTGATCGGTAAAAAACCCATAGACATACGCTCCGTTTTTATGCGAAAAACAGACAGAGGTCAAACCTCTGTCTGTGATAAGCTTATTTACTGTTTGCTTTTAATATATTCATCGATACCTTTTGCTGCTGCTTTTCCTGCTCCCATAGCAAGGATAACTGTAGCGGCGCCTGTTACTGCGTCTCCGCCGGCGAAAACTCCTTCTTTAGATGTCTGGCCGTTTTCTTCATCGGCAACGATGCATTTCCATTTGTTTATGTCAAGACCTGCCGTCGTTGAAGAGATAAGCGGGTTAGGCGATGTTCCAAGCGACATGATAACCGTATCCGCCTCTATCTCAAACTCAGAGCCCGGAATAGCTACAGGACGTCTTCTTCCCGATGAATCAGGCTCGCCGAGTTCCATTCTGATGCAGCGTATTCCCTTAACATTTTCATCCTCATCAACAAGGATCTCAACAGGATTTGTAAGAAGGTCAAAGATGATTCCCTCTTCTTTAGCATGGTGAACTTCTTCTACTCGCGCAGGAAGCTCTTTTTCGCTTCGTCTGTATACGATATGTGTTTCCGCTCCAAGACGAAGGGCTGTTCTCGCAGCGTCCATTGCTACGTTTCCGCCGCCGACAACAACAACCTTTTTGCCTCTTGCGATAGGCGTATCGTAATCGTCTCTGAACGCCTTCATAAGGTTATTACGTGTAAGATACTCGTTTGCAGAGAACACTCCGTTTGCCTGCTCTCCCGGAATTCCCATAAACATAGGAAGTCCTGCGCCTGAGCCGATAAATACGGCTTCAAATCCTTCGTCTTCGATAAGCTCATCTATCGTAACGGATTTGCCTATGATGACGTTTGTCTCGATCTTAACGCCGAGGGATTTAACATTTTCAACTTCTTTTTCAACTACTTCGTCTTTAGGAAGACGGAATTCAGGAATTCCGTATACGAGAACGCCTCCTGCTTTGTGAAGCGCTTCAAAGATCGTTACGTCATATCCTAAACGGGCAAGATCTCCCGCGCATGTAAGTCCTGCAGGACCTGAACCGATAACGGCGATTTTATGACCGTTTCTTACAGCGCATGTCTTTGGTTTGATGTCGTTTTCTTTTGCCCAGTCCGCTACGAATCTCTCGAGCTTTCCGATTGAAACCGGCTCGCCTTTGATACCGCGGATACATTTTCCTTCGCACTGGCTTTCCTGTGGGCAGACACGTCCGCAGACAGCCGGAAGAGCGCTTGACTGACTTATGATATTGTAAGCTTCTTCGAAGTCTCCCTCTTTTACTTTTCCGATAAATTCAGGGATATCTATACCTACAGGGCATCCCTGAATACATTTGGCATTTTTACAATGGATGCAGCGCGCCGCTTCTTCCATTGCTTCTTCTTTATTATATCCATAGCATACTTCTTCAAAATTAGTAGCACGAACCTTTGGATCCTGTTCTCTGACAGGGACTTTTTTTAATACATCTGACATTATTTGTCACCTCCGCAATATCCGCATCCGCCGTGATGTGTGTCGCCTTCTTCAGCCTTTAATTTTGCACGTCCTTCTTCCGTAGCATACATTTTCTGGCGTTTCATAGCCTGATCAAAATCTACAAGATGACCGTCAAACTCCGGTCCGTCGACACATGCAAATTTAACTTCTCCGCCGACTGTAAGACGGCATGCGCCGCACATACCTGTTCCGTCAACCATAATAGGGTTCATGCTGACAATTGTCGGGATCCCGAGTTCTTTAGTAAGTTTGCATACAAACTTCATCATGATCATCGGTCCGATAGCTACGCAGATATCGTATTTTTTGCCTTCGACCACGAGATCTTCGAGACATTTTGTTACCATACCTTTTCTCTGGTATGATCCGTCGTCTGTTGTAACATACAGATTGCAGACTTTCTTGAAATCCTCTTCAAGAATAACATAATCTTTGCTCTTGGCTCCGATTATAGCGTCTGCCTGAACGCCATGGTCATGAAGCCATTTAACCTGCGGATAAACAGGAGCCGTTCCTACGCCGCCGGCAACAAAGAGAATCTTTTTCTTTTTTAATTCTTCTATATCCTCGCCGATAAATTCAGACGGCTTTCCGAGAGGTCCGACAACATCCATAAAGCTGTCGCCTGTCTGAAGTTTTGCCATTTCCATCGTCGAATATCCGATCGGCTGGAAAACTATCGTTACCGTACCGGCTTCTCTGTCGTAATCGCAAATCGTAAGAGGAATCCTTTCTCCCTCTTCATTCATCTTTACAATAAGAAATTGTCCCGGCTCGCAATGTTTTGCGATTCTTGGAGCGTGGACAACCATACGGTAAATATTAAAGGTTAATTTTTCTGCGCTTAAAATCTTATACATTTTCACCTATACCCTATGACTCCAAAAAGAAGCACTTTTCCTTTCTTTTTTTCGCTTTCTTCAATAATTATAAGCACTTTGTATATTAACATATTATAAAAACATGTTCAAGCATATTAAAAATATACAACTCATATGAAATATGAGTTATCCCTGATTTGTTCTTCGCACTCCCAAAATCACTAAAAACATTCGGATTATTATTGAAATATTCTTTTTTCGAATGTATATTAATGTATAGAATATTAATATATCACTTATATAACTTTAATATTGCTAACCTCAGCGGGCTAAAAAAACGGCATAAAAAAATCTTCCACTTTCGTGAAAGAACATTTAATCACGTATAGCTGACTCTTCAGCGGGCAATACTGAGGGTAGTAGCATCACCCGCAAAATATGAGCCGCAATCCTTTTCATCAAGGCTTTATGTATGCGCATATTGTTTTTAAGGTGAGGGTATATAAATAGGTATGGTTTTACTGCGCGCATACATTTTGTGTGAGGGTAAAACAAGTTACGCAAAATAATCAAGTTTTATTTCTTGTAAAATTTTACTATTTCATTATACTTATAATTAATATATCCGTAAAATGTATATATTGAATATCATTTATATGCTTTTTGTATAATAGTGCAATTTTAATCTATATCATATGTTTTTTTGTGACTTTTTTACAATTTTAAATTCAATAAAGATCAGAGGTATGATATGAACATCAATTATGAATACTATCGTGTTTTTTATTACGCAGCCAAGTACAAAAGCTTTACAAAAGCAGCCAACGTATTATTCCAAAATCAGCCGAATATCACAAGAATAATCAACAAGCTCGAAGACGCGTTCGGATGCAAGCTCTTCTTAAGAACTCATAAGGGCGTAACCCTGACTCCCGAAGGCGAGCAGCTCTTCTCCCGAGTTGAGATAGCTCATATGCAGTTCCAAAAAGCCGAAACTGAAATAATGAATCAGTCGAGTCTCGAATTCGGAAGTATAACCATAGGCGCAAATGAAACAGCCATATCCATTTTGCTGCTGGACAAACTCCGTTCATTTAGAAAGCTCTATCCTAATATCCGTATAAATATAACGGATCAGTCAACGCCTACGGCTCTTGATTCCCTCGACAGAGGAACAGTTGATTTTGTTGTAGCAACATCTCCGGCGAACCTTACGAAAAATATGAAGCTCACAGAGCTTATGGAAATAAACAACATACTTGTGTGCGGTCCTTCGTTTAAACATCTTACCGAAAAGAAGCAGCACCTTGCGGATATCGTAGAATATCCTCATGTCATGCTTGAGAGAAACACCATGTCGTACGCATTCTACAATCAGTTTTATCTGAACAACGGTATCTCTCTGCGTGTCGACACTGAAACGACTACTATCAACCAGGTTCTTCCTATGGTAAAATACGACCTCGGTCTTGGATATCTGCCTGAGCCGTTTGTAAGAAAAGATCTCGAAAAAGGCGATATCTTCGAGATCAAGCTCTATGAAGAAATACCAAAGAGAAAGATCATCATGGTTCAGGATATCAGAAAACCTGAAAGTACAGCCGCCAGGGCGTTTATCAAAGATCTTCTCAATACGTATGTATATTAAAAAAAATCCGATGTACTTGTGAAACTTTTCCTACGTTATCACCTGTACATCGGTTTTTATTTTTATTTCTTATTCTTATTTTTAGTTTTTCCCTTATTCTTCTTAACGGAAAATCCGAATTTTCCGAGCTGTTTTCCCAGCGAAAAATATCTTCCGTGGGAATAAGCCATAAGACCTGCCGCTTTTAAGTTCAGGCTTCCCTTTTTATCAATATATTTTTCATCCACATCCACAGCCAAAACTTCGGCAAGGAACATGTCATGAGAACCGAGCTTTATGATCTGTGTTACCTTACATTCGATATTAACAGGGCTCTCTTTGATCAGCGGCGCCTTTACTTTTGATGCTTCCGCCTGGGTAAGGCCGCACGCTTTCCACTTGTCAATATCTCTTCCTGATCTCACTCCCACAAAATCAGTCGCCTGCGCAAGCGAATCTGTAGTAAGATTAATAACAAATTCCTTTGTCTCTTCTATCATCTTGTACGAATATCTGGACGGTCTGACGGAAATATATACCATAGCCGGATCGCTGCATACCGTTCCTGTCCATGCCGCCGTAAATATATTTGTATTTCCATTTTTATCGCAACAGCTTACCATAACTGCCGGAACAGGATAAAGCATGTTGCCCGGTTTCCATGTTTGCATTCTAATACCTCCGTGTTTATAATACTTTATGATCTGAAACTTATTATATCGCTAAAATATATACATTTTCAAGAAAGGCCGGCTAATAATGTATAAAGAATTAATAGAATTATTATTATCAAAAGGACTTCACATCTCCACAGCCGAATCTCTTACCGGCGGGATGCTCATTTCAAATCTCGTAAACATACCCGGAGCTTCAGGCGCGGTTATCGAAGGCTTTATAACTTACTGCGAC
>CASDUB010000099.1 GCA_949283905.1 uncultured Lachnospiraceae bacterium
CTTCTTGTTGCTCCGAAATGCCTTCAGAATAAAGTAATAGAAATGATAGAGGATGAGATCGAGCAGGTAAAAAACGGCAATGAGGGATATATCGGAATCAAGATAAATTCTTTAAGTGACAAAGATATAATCGACAAATTGATTGAAGCTTCACAGGCCGGAGTTAAAATAGAAATGATCGTCAGAGGAATCTGCTGTCTGATTCCCGGAGTTGAGGGTTATACTGAAAATATCAAGGTGATCAGCATTGTCGGACGTTTTCTTGAACACTCACGTATTTATCGCTTCGGTACAAAAGATCGTGAGAAGGTCTATATCAGTTCGGCTGATTTTATGACCAGAAATACGATCCACCGTGTTGAAGTCGCTGCTCCTGTTTTAGACAAAAATCTTATTGACCGCATCGACTGGATGTTTGAAACAATGATGCAGGATGACGAAAAAGGAAAACTTCTGACAAACCAGGGAATATACGAAGACAGAAACCTGCATGAGCAAAAGATCAATTCTCAGGAACTCTTTTATGAAAAAGCTTATCAGGATGCAGAAAGGCAAAAATCACACTAAAGGTAAAATTTGAATTTTTTAAATTAAAACTTCCCATCCTAATATAAAGGTTTTATACTTTATAAGGATGGGATTATTTTTGAGTAAAATAAATAATCTAAGAAAGGAAACATATTATGATAGGTATAGTAGACATCGGATCTAACACAATAAGATTATCATGTTATGAAATCCATGAAGATAAGAGCTTTGATTGTATCTTTCACAAAAAACAGATGGCCGGACTTGCCAACTATATTGATAAAGACGGCAGAATGACAGAAGAAGGTATCGAGAGAGCCGTTAAAGCGCTTGAAAGCATCAACTCATTTATTAAGCATATTAAACTTGAAAAGGTACATTATTTTGCTACGGCAGCAATTCGTAATACCGTAAATTGCAGCGACGTTATTTCCGAGATTCAGGAAAAGACAGGGTGCGAGATAAATGTTATTTCCGGTGAGGAGGAAGCTGTCTGCGGATTTGTCGGCGTCAGCGGAGATAATAATGTCACAGACGGATGTGTGATAGATATCGGCGGCGGCAGTACTGAAATTGTTTCTTTTGAAAACAAAACCGTTGAAAACGCAGCTTCGTTCGGCATCGGTTCGTTAAATACATATAAAGGATTTGTAAAAAACATTCTGCCTGCAAAAACCGAATTGTCAGAAATAAAAAAAGAAGTAAAACGAATATTAAGCGAAGAAAAGATCGATAAGAAAATCAAAAGTGCATATGGAGTCGGAGGTACGATCCGAGCAGTCTTAAGGCTTTATAACGAAGAATACAAATTGCCTGATACAAACAGGATAATGGATTCGGACAAGATCAAAAAACTGCTTAAAGTATATTCTGAAAAGAAAAATTATATGACGGATAAGATAATAAAAATAGCTCCGGAACGATTACATACGCTTGTTCCCGGTTTGACTATTTTATGTACGGTTTTAAAACTATATAACCTTATAACTGTAACCGTTTCAAAATACGGCGTAAGAGAAGGGTATCTTATCAGATATATTCTCAAATAACATCAGGCAGCTAATAAATTATCATTAATGGTGAGGTATCAGATGAAAACAGGTATATTTATGGACGGCTCCATATCCGGAGTATATTATGAAACAGCTGGAATTCATGATGAAATTGATATTAACGGCAGATTTAAGTACAAAGAGGGCGAGATCATCACTTTTTCTATAGGCGGTATGATCATCGGCAGCTGCACGGCAAAACCTGTCATTACTATCCTTGATTTTGCATCGGAAGCTGCCGGAAGACATCAGCTTTCCGTAACAAATCCTGTTGTTACTAATATCGCAAGACTTTTATTGTCAATCGGAAGGATCACATTAAAAGAAGATCTCGTTTTGGCTAAATACAGATATGACATAAACTTCTGTATGGATCCTGTGAAATTCGGAGAATCAAAAGCTGTAAAAAGCTGTATTGCCGAGATCGGCAAGGAACTGATCTCTGTTGAAAAAACCCATAATATTACAAGACGATGCGTCAAGGGAATATATAGAGAGACAGACGTCAAAATTCCAACTAAAAACGGACATTATGTACTTGCGGATGTATATCGTCCTTTAAAAGAAGGAAAATTTCCTGTAATAATCAGTATGGGAGCATTCGGCAAATCGTTTATCAACGGTTCTGCCGTCACAAAAGAAGATGAACAGTTTTTTGAAACTGTAGAAGATCATTTTTATGAATCATACGGCGACCCTAAAACAAAAGAACTTCTTCAATCGGCCTTCTCAAAAAGATTCGGACAAAGTAAAGGCATAAATCCTGAAATTCCCAATTTTGAGAAAGATTCCGATGCAGCTCACGATGACAGCGCTTTTACAGGTCCTGTATCAAGTGTCTTTGAGCAGGCTGCCGCAGACGACTGGGTTCCTCACGACTATGCAGTCATCAATATAGAAGAGTATGGAATTGGCAAAAACCGCGGAGAACTTAAACAGTTTGGCTCAGGAAACGCCAAAGATCTTTGCGACGCGATTGAATGGGCGTCTGAACAGGAATGGTCAACAGGTAAAGTAGGATTGTTCGGAGCGTCTTATTTTGCCATGACACAGTATCTTGCTGCACAGCGTCATCCGAAAGGCTTAACAGCCATGATACCGATAATGGGAGATTACGATTCATACAGACATTATGTATACAGCGGCGGAGGACTTTTAAATATTGCGGACAACGCAGATCTGAATATTTATCCTCAAGAGAAGACTTTTATGTCGGCAGCTCTTGAAAATCCGTTTTGGAGCGAAGAAATATACGGGCCTGAAGCTGAGTTTATGTCGAGCGCCGATATTAAAAAGATCGACTATCCGATATGGATTGTATTAGAACCCGACGCCAGCCTTCACGGCCTTGGAAGTTCCGAAGCTTATATTAACTGTTCTTCGAAAGAGAAAAAGCTTATGCTTTTAAACGGAGCGGGAATTCATTTCTGGATGTATAATGAGGAGTATCTTTCAAGATTCAGAGCCTTTTTCGATCATTATTTAAAAGGTATCGAAAACGGTATTATGGACGAATCCCCGGTAGATATCCAGGTTAGAACCGGAAACGGCGGATATCTATTAAGACATGAAGCTGACTGGCCTGTTCCCGGTACAGAGTACAGGAAATATTACCTTGATCTTTCTCAGGATGGTCTTATAGATCATGAACCCTTCAGTTCCGGTGAGATGACATATAACGCGGATGTAAAAAGAAAAGCCGACGACAGAGTTATCGGCGCATCATTTATGACGGAACCTTTTAAAGAAGATACCGAAATAGCAGGTTATATAAAAGCCGGATTATATGTATCGTCAAATACCGACGACATGGAGCTGCACATAAATGTCAGAGTTCTTGACGAGAACAAAAGAGAAGTGAGATATACGTCATTTACAAGTAATGACGGTAAACTTCCGCTGGGATTTGGTTCACTAAAAGTTTCCCACAGAGAGCTTGACCCGGCTGCGTCAAGAAATTATTTTCCGATTCACAAACATACAAAAGAAGCGTATAAGCCGCTTAAACAGGGCGAAATAGTATACTGTGAGATCGGCACATTCCCGACAAGCGGACTTATAAAAAAAGGATGGAGACTTGTTCTTGAGATTTCTCCTGTATCAAACAGATGGGTAGATTACAACGAAGAATCATACAGAAAGGGCTCTGTAAATACGATTTATTTCGGAGGAAATACGATGTCATATTTGCAGATTCCTGTATTGCCGAAAAACAATGAATAACAAGACAAAGCAAATAGCAAAATACGGTTTATTGACAGCGCTGGCGCTGATATTGGGATATGTTGAATCTCTTATACCTGCTTTTTTTGCGATTCCCGGAATGAAACTCGGGCTAGCGAATATCGTTGTAATCATAGCCCTGTATACGATAGGCGTTAAAGGCGCATTCATAATAAATATTTCACGAATACTTTTGATCTCATTTTTATTCGGAAACGGAGTAAGCCTTTTATTCAGTCTTGCCGGCGGTATGTTAAGTCTTGTTATTATGATCGCCTTAAAATCAACAAAAAAGGTCGGAATAATACCTGTCAGCATATGCGGAGCTGTTACGCACAATGTCGGTCAGATACTGGTGGCGATGATACTTCTTGAAACAACTTCGGTGGCCTGGTATTTGACAGTACTTTGGTTTGCGGGGCTTGGCGCAGGAATAGTTATCGGTATAATAAGCGGCGAACTGATAAAACGTATAAACCCTAATATTTAAATAACATTCTTTCGAATGAGTTATTGTTATGGTATAATCTGAATTAAAATATATTAACTGTAAAGGATGAGAAAAATGGAACAGTATAAACAGGAATTTATTGAATTTATGGTAGAATCAGATGTTCTTAAATTTGGCGATTTTACCCTTAAAAGCGGACGTAAATCTCCGTTTTTTATGAATGCGGGAGCTTATGTTACAGGATCACAGTTAAAGAAACTCGGAGAATATTACGCAAAAGCCATTTATAACAAATACGGAACGGATTTTGACGTTCTTTTCGGACCTGCATATAAAGGAATACCCCTGAGCGTTGTTACTGCTATAGCATTCAGCGAATTATACGGAAAAGAGATCAGATATTGTTCTGACCGTAAAGAAGCAAAAGATCACGGCGCCGATAAGGGCGGATTTATTGGAAGTCCTTTAAAAGACGGAGACAGAGTAGTTATGATTGAGGATGTTACTACATCGGGAAAATCAATGGAAGAAACAGTTCCGAAGGTAAGAGAAGCAGCCGATGTAACAATCGTAGGACTTATGGTTTCGCTTGACAGGATGGAAGTAGGAAAAGGCGGCGTTAAATGCGCTCTTGACGAAGTGAAGGACTTATATGGCTTCGAAACTAATGCTATCGTTACTATGGCTGAAGTTACAGAATATTTGTATAACAGAGAATGTAACGGAAGAATCGTTATCGACGACACTATCAAAGCGGCTATTGACGCATATTATGAAAAATACGGCGCCAAACAGTAATATAAAACGGTTTACATTTTTACAAAAATTTATTACTATAAGAAAAGATAATTTTTAATAAAAGGTAAAAATGATTTACAAAAAAGGAGTATTAAAATGAACGTTTCACCACTTCAGAAAGCAAGATACAGCTATTCACCAAAGCTTCCGGGAATGCTCCGCAACGGCGTTTCGGAAATCTGTGTTAAAGTAGGAGAGCCTACACAGAGCGTTGCCGATCAGGAGAAAATCAAAGCTCTTTTCCCGAACACATATGGAAAAGATGAGATCACATTTGTTAAAGGAGCAAACAACGCACCGGCTAAAAAACAGGTTGTCGGCGTTATTCTTTCAGGCGGACAGGCTCCGGGCGGACACAACGTAGTATGCGGTCTTTATGACGCAATCAAAGCTTCAGGAAAAGAAAACGTGCTTCTCGGATTCAAAGGCGGCCCGAGCGGTCTTATTGATGATGACTACATCGAAATGACTGATGAATATATCGACATGTACAGAAATACAGGCGGTTTTGATATCATCGGTTCAGGAAGAACAAAACTTGAAACTGTTCCTCAGTTTGAAAAAGTAACAGAAGTTGCTAAAAAACACGGCCTTACGGCTATTGTTATCATCGGCGGTGATGATTCAAATACTAATGCAGCTGTTCTTGCAGAGTATATGGCTGCTCACAATACAGGAGTTCAGGTTATCGGATGTCCAAAGACTATCGACGGTGACCTTAAGAACGAAGATATCGAGATCTCATTCGGATTCGATACTGCAACAAAGACATACAGCGAACTTATCGGAAATATCGAAAGGGACTGCAATTCTTCTAA
>CASDUB010000100.1 GCA_949283905.1 uncultured Lachnospiraceae bacterium
AATCAAAAACGCAGGCGTATTATTTCCGCTCATCTTATCTGTAATACCTGAAAGCTTTTCTTCTTCCAGTTTATCGGCAGAATCCGTGATAAATACAATGAGATCTTTTTTTGCGAATACTTTTTTCTGCTTTATCAGTTTATTTCTGTTGTAATCAAGAACGGTACCGTACCGCGATATGATACCGCAATACTTTCCGGCTGTTTCAAGACATAGTTCTGTTCCGAAAGAAACAATTTTTACATTGTAGCTGTTTTTCAGCAGATCAGGTCTTCTCTCCTTCGTTCTGATAATTGACTGCTCATATCTCCATGCGTTGATCTTTTTATGGTCGCCCGAAAGCAGCACGTCGTCGACTTTTTTTTCATGCCAAACTTCAGGTCTTGTATAATGAGGATATTCCAAAAGATTATCCTGAAGGGATTCAAACTGAGAAGATTCGTCATTGCTTAAAACCCCCGGAACAAATCTTGACACTGCGTCCATCAGAACAAGCGCTCCGAGTTCTCCTCCTGTCAGAACATAATCGCCTATAGATATATAGTCGTCAACGACCTCCTGAAGCACTCTGTCATCTATACCCTCGTAGTGTCCGCACAACAGTATAAGTCCCTCTTCATTTGCCAGTTCTTCGACTTTCGTCTGATCGAGGACTTTTGCCTGCGGGGTCATATAAATGACTTTAGCGTTTTCGCCCGTTTTTTCCTTTGCCGCCTGAACCGCTCTGAAAACAGGCTCCGCCTCTATCACCATTCCGGCGCCTCCGCCGTAAGGATAATCATCCACTCTGTTATGCTTGTTAGTTGAAAAATCCCTGATATTAATGGTATCAACTTCTATATAACCATTAGAGGCGGCACGTCCAAGAATACTTGTACCTGCCGCCTGTCTGATCATATCAGGAAATAAAGTCAAAACACAATATTTCATATTAAAATTTCCCGATTATATGTATTTTAGTAAAGATTATAATTTAAACCGATAGACCATATGCTGTTCCATGCGCTCATAGCAGCGATAAGAACAATAAAATAAATTGCCGACGCAATTATTCCGAGTACGAGTCCGGCAATGGCCATTCCTCTTCCGCCCATATTTTTCTGAGTACACTGTTTCATTCCTACGATACCGAATATGATGGCAAGAATTCCCGGAATATCAAGTATGAACCATCCGAAAACAAAAGTACAGATACCAAGCACGAGAGATGCGATAGCAAAACCGTTAGTCGGGTTTTGCACAGGCGCCTGATAATACTGTCCGCCGCCCTGATTCTGGTTCTGATTCTGATAAGGATTTGTATTCTGGTTCTGATAGGGATTCGAATTCATCTGTCCCCCATCCATGCACTGAGTGCCGCATACCGGACAGAATTTCGCGTCATCCTTCATCTGAGCTCCGCATTTAGCACAAACCTTCACTGCTTTGTCCTCCTCATTAAAAATAAAATATACCGCGGTCTGCAAATGACCGCACCTACACTATTATGATACACTTTATGTCGCTTTCTATCAAGAAAATATTGTTTTTTTTTAATCAATAAGCCCGGGAAGAAGATGTATGATCATTTTTTCCTCTTCTATGTTTACATCGAGAATACAGTCTTTGATCACAGGAACAAGAACTTCGCCGTGTTCAATCGAATCTATGATATAAACATCGTTCGCGCCTGTCTCCATTACATCTTTAAGCGTACCGAAAGGCTTTCCGTCTTCGGTAAAGACTTCCATGCCTATAAGATCACCTATATAGTATTCGCCCTCTTCAAGATGCGCCGCGTTTTCTCTTGAAACATACAGCTCGGCCTGCCTGAAGTTTTCAACGTCTTCGATCCTGTTCAGCCCCTTAAACTTAACGATAACCATCTGCTTAAAGAATCGTACGTTTTCAATGTTAAGCGTTTTTTCTATATTCGCCATTCTAAGGATCACTTCATCAAGTTCAAGGAATCTTTCAGGGCTGTCCGTTGTCGGATACACTTTTACTTCGCCTTTTAAACCGTGAGTTGTTGTTATAACGCCTACTCTTAAAAACTGTTCCATCAGTATCTCTCCCATATTGCACAAAAAGGCCGCAGACGCACCACCAAAAGTACAACCGCAGCCTTTATTATTTACTGAATAATCTCAACAACGACTTTTTTGTCGCTTTTTGAAGAAGCAGCCTTAACTACAGAACGGATCGCCTTTGCAATACGACCCTGCCTTCCTATTATTTTTCCCATATCGGAAGGCGCAACTTTAAGTTCAATCACCAGGTCTGCACCGCTCTCAGTTTCAGTAACTACCACTTCATCCGGGTTTTCAACCAGAGATTTTGCAATTACTTCTACTAGCTCTTTCATTTAGTCTCCAATCTTTGACTTAAAAAGTTTATTTCTCAACTCCTGCAAGTTTGAAGATTTTCTCAACTGTTTCTGTTGGCTGCGCGCCGTTTGCAAGCCATTTTTTAGCTGCCTCAGCATCTACTGAGAAAACGCTTGGCTGATGATTCGGATCATATGTTCCGATCTCCTCGATAAATCTTCCGTCTCTCGGTGATCTTGAATCAGCTACTACGATACGGTAGATTGGATTTCTTTTCTGTCCCATTCTTTTTAAACGAATTTTTACTGCCATTTTATAATATCCTCCATCATAT
>CASDUB010000101.1 GCA_949283905.1 uncultured Lachnospiraceae bacterium
ATCGGAAGCGGGAAAAGCGAAGTCTGCAGATTCTTAAGATCGGAATACAATGCAGTTATCATTCTTACGGA
Source organism: uncultured Lachnospiraceae bacterium (assembly GCA_949283905.1). GTDB lineage: Bacteria > Bacillota > Clostridia > Lachnospirales > Lachnospiraceae > Alectryocaccobium. The sequence continues at coordinate 72 of CASDUB010000101.1, forward strand.
TAATGTGGGACATGAAGTTATGGAACCTGGGCATGAATGTTATAAGAAAATAACAGAATATTTTACCGATGAAATATTAAACGATGACAATACAATAAACAGAAAAAAACTCGGCGATATAGTATTTAACGACCGCGAAAAGCTTGATATACTGAATTCGATCGTTCATCCTGCTGTCTGGAATGAAGTTGACAGACGAACTGAAAAAGCCCGCGCGGAAGGAACTGAAATAGTTGTTTTGGAAGCCGCGCTTCCCGACAGAGAGTTTACTAAGAGATGCGATGAGATCTGGTATATTTATTCCAATAAAGACATAAGAATAAAGAGACTTCTTTCGAGCCGCGATATCACAAAAGAAAAGGCAGGAAATATCATGCAAAATCAGCTTTCAGAAGAAGAATTTGAAAAAATTTGTGATTTTGTGGTTGACAATAGCGGTGATTTTGAAGATACTGCAAGAGAAATAAAAAGCAGACTTGCGAAAAGACATCAGGTTTGGAGGCAAAAATGAGGGTATGCACTATAGCCAGCGGAAGCAGCGGTAATTGCATATATGTAGGCAGCGATGATACGCATGTTCTTGTTGACGCAGGAATAAGCGGCAAAAAAATAGAACAGGGCTTAAATGAAATAGGGCTTACAGGCAATGATATAGACGCTCTGCTTGTAACCCATGAACATTCGGATCACATTAAAAGCCTCGGCGTTCTTGCCCGTAAGTACGGTATGCCGATATATACTTCTGAAAAAACTTTTAAGGAAGCGACAAATCAGACTAAGACAGGTAAGATTCCTGACGGGATATTTCATTCTGTCAGCGCAGATGAAACATTTTCCGTAGGAGATATCGAAGTACATCCGTTCTCGACAAGTCATGACGCGATTGATCCTCTCGGATTCCGCTTCGAAAACAATGGGAATTCCTTTGCAATAGCAACAGACCTCGGATGTTATAACGATTATATATTAGAGCATCTTAAGAATCTGGACGCGATATTGCTTGAATCAAATCACGATGTCAGAATGCTCGAAGTCGGGCCGTATCCTTTTTATCTTAAAAGAAGGATCTTAAGCGACAAAGGACATCTGTCAAACGAGGCAGCGGGGCACCTGCTGAACAGTGTTCTGAACGACAATATGAAAAAGATCATTCTCGGACATCTCAGCAAAGAGAATAATTATCCTGATCTCGCGTATCAGACGGTGTGCTCGGAGATCACTTTCGGAGACTGTCCTTATAAGGCAAGTGATTTTAATATAGAGATCGCAAACAGGGATAATCCCGGTAAAATATTAGAATTGTAGGAGTTAAGATCATGAAAAAAACAATAGTAACGGTAGTAGGCCATGACACAGTAGGTATTATTGCAAAAGTCTGCACTTTTCTTGCAGAGCATAAAGTAAATATCGAGGACATTTCCCAGACTATTATTCAGGGATATTTCAATATGATGATGATCGTCGATACATCTGAATCGGATGTTGAAGCAACAGTTCTTTCAGACGGATTAAAAGAGATCGGAGAAAGCCTTGGCGTTATAATCCGCTGCCAGCACGAAGATATCTTTAATATGATGCACAGAATTTGAAATGTTCGGTGTGAAATGACTTTAAGAATGAAAGGAATGTCAAAATGATCAACATATATGAAGCATATGAGACTAATGCAATGATCGCAGAGGAAAATCTCGACGTCCGTACGATCACACTGGGCATCAGTCTTCTTGACTGCATGGATTCTGATTTGGATGAACTTAACAGAAAGATTTATGAGAAAATAACAAGACTTGCGAAAGATCTCGTTTCTACAGGAGAAGCGATTTCGGCGGAATACGGAATTCCTATCGTAAACAAAAGGATTTCCGTTACGCCTATAGCCATTATAGGATCAGCTGCCTGTAAAACGGAAGAGGATTTCATCTCTATAGCAAAGACGCTCGATAAAGCGGCTCATGAAGTCGGCGTAAATTTCCTCGGAGGATATTCGGCTCTCGTTTCTAAAGGAATGACAAAAGCTGATGAGCTTCTCATCAGATCGATACCGAAAGCATTAGCGCAGACAGAAAGAATATGCAGCTCTGTTAATCTCGGATCGAGTAAAACAGGCATCAATATGGACGCGGTAAAACTCATGGGAGAAATTGTACGCGAAGCTGCCGAGGAAACAAAAGACAATGAATGTATGGGATGCGCGAAACTTGTGGTATTCTGTAATGCTCCTGATGACAATCCGTTTATGGCAGGTGCGTTCCACGGCGTTACTGAAGCGGATGCTGTTATCAATGTCGGAGTTTCAGG
>CASDUB010000102.1 GCA_949283905.1 uncultured Lachnospiraceae bacterium
AGCGTATAAAACTACAATTAATTATTCTTCCAGTACGGGCACAGCGTCGATAAGCTGAAGGTTTTCTTCCACCGACCTGGCGCCGCCTTTATTGATAAGATTTTTTATTTCTGAGTCGTTTTCAACGCGTTTTACCGTATTTGCTTCCTGCGAAGCTGAATTTACATATACAACCTGCGGGAACGTCTGCTTAACAGATATCTCAGAGACAAGCATATGTATATAGCTCATCGCTTCTTCTTTACTAAGAGTTACCGTGCAAACCGGTTCATCGCCAAGAGTTCTGTCTGATATGCTCATCTTTAATATCTGAATAAATTCACCAAGCATCGCAAACGAAAATCCTTCCGTCAGAGATACAAGCTCATCGACAGAAACGTCTGTTATTTCCATTTTAACTGTTCTCATATAGTCGGAACCGTACACCCAATCCTCAAGATTAAATGACATATTATCGTCAAAAACTCTTTTGCGGAGGTTTTCATCCGGATTTCCGCATTTGCATCTTAAAAGCAGTTTCGACAATTCCGTCGGTATTGACTTTAAATTGTTTGCAATGCAGATAACATGTACTTTTTCAGAGGCATCTAAAATGGCGTCGGCTATGCAATTGCATGCTACCGTAAGCTCGTTATACGCCTCCATCTGATCGAAAATAATAAATGAATGTTCTCCTGTCATCCCGCATGTATCAAACAGCGCGCTTACAAAAGAAGTGATATCCTCAAGAGAAGTTAACTGTTTCGCATTAAAATCTTCTGCTCTCAGTCTGATATAAACAGCCTTTTCAAAACACATTTCACTTTTGCATACAGACTGCACATAGGCGTCGGCTATTGTATGTTTTCCGTTACCATTTTCTCCGAAAAGAAGCAGCCCCTGATATCGGGGCAGCTTTAAGTGATCGTAATGCAATGAACTTATCATGTTTTCTATCGGTTTTTTCCAAATAAATGTATCCGGCAGTTCGGAAATTTCCAAACCTTCTTCATATACGGTATCGCAATAGCCTTCAACCATCTCCATATAGGCATTACTTTTTTCGTTTTCCATCAGCTTTTCCTTTCATTCATAAGTTCAAAGAAAGGTTTATCCTTCATATTTATCGGATCTTCATTTGCAATCTTAAGAATGCTTCTGTGGCACTCCAGACTTTTAATCTTGTGAAACAGAGCGTCACACAAAGCCGAATTTTTATCCGAATTAAACACAAACTCTATATCACTGTTCTTGAGATCAGCAACATTGTGAACGATCCATGTAAGGATATATTTTGAATAATCTTCATCTTTTGACTTAAAGTGACGCAAAAACTGTGTCGAGAGTATAATGCCTACTCCGAACTCGCGTCCTTCTTTAAGTATTTTTTTTATCGCCGGGAAATTCTGCGACATAAAATTGTCGGCCTCGTCTACAAGAATAAATTTTGTCAGACAACGGTATTTTCCCTGAATTGCGCTTGATCCCGCATTCTGCATCTGTGAGTAAAACAGCTCGAGCATTATGGCAACGATAAGGTTCTGTATTGACTGATCGTATCCGGAAAGATCTACAACACATACTCCGTTCAGCATTTTATAAAGAGAAACGGTCTTATTCGCGTCTTCCTCAAATATCTCAAACTGATACAGCTTTGTCATCGCCGCATAGAGCGAATCCATATTTGAATTGTCAACAAGTTCAATATAAGCGTCATAGACATCCTGAAATGTAGGAACTGTATTGTTCCATGTCTGAGGATTTCCTGGATCGATATTGCATTTCTTGTATGCATTGATAATGCTGTGAAGAAGCATCGTGGACTGCTTTGCTCCGAGTTTGTATATTTTTGTCACTATATCCGTAAATGTACTTGCAATATGAAGCGGAAGACGCGGTTTAAATTTATATCCTTCCAATGAGAAAGGATTAAACGGAAGTTTATAAGGTTTTAATATCCTTGCGTTTACAGTCTCTGCAAAATCAGGTTTTGACTCGTTGTAGTCTCCTTTGTAATCAAAAATAAGTATTCCGAGTCCGCAGCCCGTGAAATTATCAGCCTGCTTTTCATACAACTGTGTGATTAATGATTTCGTAAACTGGGTTTTTCCTGTTCCCATCGTACCTATGATACCTGTGTTTGTATGAAAAAGTCTGCTTGTATCGTTCGGATACCAGTAAATCTCTTCACCCGTATTTTCGTCTGTTCCGAGTAAAATACGCATGGATGTGGGCTCATGCTGCTCAAATACAGGAGCTTCATATATTTCCAAATCTTCTGATTCTTCAGGTTCTTCAAATTCTTCCGACTCTTCAGATTCATCGAGTTTTTCTGATTCATCGAGCTCTTCATGTTCTTCTGCTTCTTCCGGCTCTTCCGGTTTCACTGTTTCTTCAGCTTCCTGCATTTCTTCCGTTCCGGTCTTATCGGATATTTCGTTTAAAATAGCTGCCGCAGATTTTTGTAAAAGAGCTTTACAATGTTCACACGGGCCTTCGTTTTGCGCCGCGCTGTAGCAGTCGCATGAGTAAGATGTGATTTCACCGTTTTCAACAATGATATTCGGATAATGTATAAAACCGAAAGCGCATTTTGCGCGTCCGCTTACCTCAGCAGCCCCGTTTTCATTTTTCTTTTGAGATTTTATCTCAACCGTAAAACTATATGCACTGTTTTTTTCGTCATCCTCATGAAGGCTAAATGAACTGTCTTTAATTACAGGTACGTTCTGCCCGCCGTATATTTTATATATGAGAGCCTGGCAATGTGAACATATATTATTTTTTTCATTGCCCTCGTAACAATCACAAGAAGACGCCGCGGCAATCCTGATATTTCCGTTTTCTTTAACTATAACTGCGGGATGGTGTATAAATCCGAAATTGCATAACACTTTTCCTCTGACGGTACGAATTCCATCCCTGCTGTCATCGGACAAAATTTTCACCTTGTTGTCATCACAGTATTCTTTTGCCTTCAATCTTGCGGCAGCAAGAGTCATATTGTTTTCTTTTGATTTCAAAATAAAGGCACCTCCTCAGGTTTTCGCCTCAAATTCGTTCAGAGATCTTTCAATATCGGCATTCGGTTTTGGTTTATATGAACCGAAAACCTCATCAACCATCTCTTTATTCAATCTGAAATCGCCGTTTTTAATCATTCCGACTGCGTTTTCGGCAGCGCTGCCGTTATCTTTGACGCATTCGGAAACCTTCTGATATACATTCATGAGCAGTTTCTGGCACACTCTGTTGATATCACGCTGGCTGTATCCTTCGGTCGCCTCAACAATATAGTCCCATGTAATGTCTCTATCCAGCGAGATCAGCTTCTCTATCTTGCGTTTAAGTGTATTTTCCCTCACTTTTTCATCAGGCATCGGGATAGGTATAAGCTCTACCCTGTCGAGCATTGCAGTATCTACATTTGAAGGATAGTTCGTTGCCGCGATGAAAATAACAGATTTTTTATCTCTTTCAGCCTTAACGAGTTCGTTAAAACATGTGAGGAATGTCGTTGTAAGCTGCATATTGAAATCTGAAAGATTCGGCAGATCCCTGCTCTGGCATACGCCGTCTATCTCATCCATAAATATGATACACGGAGCATTGTCAACAGCCTCCGCAAATACTCTCTTCAATATTTTATCTGCTTCGCCCGAAAATTTACTGTGGATATCTGCGCTTGCCAGCGACATATATTTATAGCCCTGTTTCATAAGTTCATGGACAAACGCCTCTATGATAAATGTCTTTCCGCATCCCGGAGGGCCGTAAAAGAAAAACGACTGCACTGTCGGAAGTCCGAGGTATTCGGTCAAAGCACGCATCTTATCGTCACGCACGCAATTATTCAAAAGATTTTTTACGTCTTCCATTCCCACGACTTCATCAAAACCGTATCCCGGATCTTTCTTAAACCAGGAATCTACCATTTCCTGTTTCAAACCGTCGGCATATTTTTTCTTTCCCGTTCCGCCATTGCCGTTTTTTTCTGTTTCGGCATTATTTTGGGAAGCTGCACTTTCATGTGACGACGCATCTGCTTTATTATCATTTTCTGATTCATCTGAATCTCCCATCGAAACAGCTTTTGAAGGATGTAGCGTATTCCATATAACCCTCATCTGCTGCTGACAATACTGCTGCGCATTTACCCAATGCTCAGATTCAGCTCCTATAGTCATCGTTGCGAGACGTCCGGCTATATTCGCCGCATTCTGATAGCACAATCCCTCGTCGTTTGTATATTCGCCGTTATTAAATTCATGGAGCGCTTCCGCCTTATTTATGGATGCCCTGTATTCATTGTTTAATCTGTTGATACTCAATACATTCATATCTTAACATCCTTCCCTCAGTGCTGATCTGCATCGGCCTTGATACTGCTTATATCAAATTCAGTTTCATCCGGCATTTTGAAATCTATGCCTTTAACCGTTGAAGCTCCCGCGTTTGTGTGAGTTGATTTTTTTATACATTCCTGCATCGAATATCCCTGAATTATCCATTCGACAAATTTCTCATCAACCATTTCCGCACGCTCTGAAAAAGTTACAGGCTCGGCTGCATCCTCAAAATCTGTTCCGAGATTTGCCTTGTACTCTTTCTTTGAAAGCGCATCCGGAGAAGCAATATAATACAGTTTTCCAAGCAGTTTTTTTATGTTTTTTTCAGCCTGTTTAAAATCTGCTGCGTTTCTTGCCGATGCAAGCTCAAATTCTGTTTCCTGAACCGCAAGAAGTCCGATGCACGCATCATGTATACGTGAGCGTTCGGTTATATCGCTCAGTCCCTCTTTTCTTCTTTTGAGCGCGTTAAGTCTTTCTATATCAAGAGTTCTTTCAAACGCTGCTTTGCTCTGTGCGAGAAGTCCGGCATATTCGGCAAACTTAAGCGTTCTTTTTTCTTTTGCTTCCAAAATCTTCATTTCTTTTGCAATAAATTTTTCTTCAGCAGTCTTTTTATGAAATAATCCCATGGCAGTTCTCCTTTACCCGATCATGAATTGTAATTCAGATTTAAAGTTTCAACTTCGTTTTCATTCTCATTTGTATTTTCATCCGTATTTTCCGCCAATGAGAAATCTATATCAAATGCACCCGCAATATCGATATCCTTTACCGATTCTCTCAGCAGATCCATCTCTTTCTGTGCTTCTTCTGCCGCCTGTTTTCTCGCAAGTTCCGCCTCATTGGCTCTCTTTGCCATCCTGTTGCCTTCACGGATAGCGTCGATATCTTCATTCGGATTGCCATTGATGACTTTTTCCATAAATGAAACTGCGTTATGATAAACTTTCTGCGCATCCGTTCCGTTCATCACTTCTTTAAGCTGCGCATCCGCCTTTGTGACATTGTCGATCATCACGGATGCTTCTGTAAATGATTTTGCGATAGATCTGATCTGTTCCTCCATTGCAAGAGCATGAAGCGCCGTAAGTTCCTTGTTGAATACATTCGGTTTATTTACAAGAAGAGTACGGACGTCTGCCGCCTGCTCTATTGCTGTCTCATATTCAAGCTGTGAAGCCGTTCTGCTTGAAGAGATCAGATATATGTTGTGCGCCTGCATTGCCGTCTCTCTTATTTTATCAAGAACCTTCTTTTCATCCTCATTAAGAGAATCAGGCGTGATCTCATTGATTTTGAGCTTTCCGAGCATTGCGATTCCATCAGGCGTATCTTTTAAAGCCTTGATTTCTTTTACGGACGGATCGTATTTTTCGTGTTTTTCTTTCAGCATCGCGTCATATTCTTTGACAGCTTTTTCCTTCGCGTCGGCTTTTTCATACAGCTGGATTATAGTCTTATAATTCTGCATATATTTAATTCTTTCCGCAAGAAGCTCATCTTTTACATCTTCTTTGTCTGCCGGAATATTGTCTCTTAAATATATTACGCCTGCGCATAACGCATTTTTAGCCCATATCGCTTTATTATAATCGTTGTTCTTAATAGCATTTGAAAACGCCTGCGCCGCATATAAAAGTATCTTATCCATTCCCTGGATATTATCGCAGATAGTCGGAGAATTTCTAAGAACATGCGAAATCACATGCATCTTTTTATAAAGATTCTGCGGTGAATCTTCTTCCGTTCTTCCCTTGTATTCGGCATGCATATAATCCACCGAATCAAGTTCCGCCGCGATAGCTTCACCCATCGCTCTGTTTTCCGATGCTTTCTTTCCCGGAGACGGTTCTTCGGGTTTATTCAATCCGACTAATTTTTTTATCTTTCCTCCAATAGTCTCGCGCCTGTTTTTTCCGCTTCCAGCCATTGCTGTCCCTCCTAAATATTAAATAATCTTTGTTATAATTCATTTTCTAAGAGTTTTAACATTTCTTCTTCACTCATAGAATTTATTTCTTTATCTATCTCTTTTTTTACACTGTCAAACTCATTTATTTCTTCATTAATCCCGATACTGTTTTCAAAATTCAAGCTGGCGATATCCATTACCGTCTTTTGAATCTGAACGAATACAGTATCGAAATCTTTGAGTATAGTATGGTACTTATATAATTTCGCTTCTTCCGACTTCAACGTAACTTCCGCCATCGATGAAAGTGTTCCCGATTTGAGTTTTTCGTTGAGCTTTATAACGTTTTTCTTAAGACTGAAATACTCCTTCGACAGATCGAGATACTGCTTTCCTCTTTTACAGTAATCACTGTATTCAAAAACAGAAGCAGAATAAATATTATTTCCGCAATACATGAGCATGTTGACCGTTCTTCTTAAAGTATCGATATCATTGCATGCCCTTGCCGGTTCGATGTAACTTAAAATACCCTGCATCCATTTTGTTTTTTCTTCGTCAAAACAGGTATTTCTTGGTTTTTTTAAGAACGTCCGCATTTCATTCCATTCAATTTCCGAAACTTGTATGATCTCGAACTCAGATGTATGAGATGTGTTTTTGATCGGAAACGACGTACCGCACAGTTTTTCAAGAGCAGGATTTGAAATGAATACATGACTCTTTAAATTAACTGTATTTTTTCGTCCGTACAGTTCAAAAAGGATCTCAGACATCGGAACATATTTTTTCTCATCATGATGCTTTGCGCTGTAATATTTTCTAAGCATTTCCTGACGTTCTTCAAAAGCCGCAAATCCGCCGCCTGTCAACTCGAGAAACAGTTTTTTTCTTGTGATCGCTCCCTTTATATTTCCGAACAATCCGTGAGAATCTCTTTTTGCCTGCTCGTTTTCAAGCCAGTAAAAAAGATAGTTGACATGGTCGTAAAATTCTCTTTCGCTGAAACGGCGGTTCATGGCAAACCCGATATTTTTTATCAGCACTTTTACGCTTTCAAAATCTATATACCCTGTCTCAAGGCACTGATCAGGAACACTCTTTTTTAATTCATCGAACACTGCCGCAGAGGGATCGCCCGATTCAAGGAGAGCGTATAACGGTTTAAATAAAGACTTTCCGTTCGCTTCTTTCCTGAAGATACTGTCTTCTCCGACAAGAAGCTCAAGCTGTTCTCTGTCAGGAGTCATAGGATAATCTATTACAAGAGTTCCTTTTCCATCTGATATTTCCGTTATAAGATTTTTTTCATCATCCGTCGCCGGAAACATACATTTTAATGCATCAAGTCCCGCGACAACGGCAGTATCGCTCTCACTTACCCTTTCAAGCATCCACACGGCTGCCGCTTCTGACGATACAATAACTTTGAAATCCTTTTTCGGATTTTCTTTTTTTGTATTCCACAGCTGCTTTCTTTTCGACAGAAAGCCTCCGGAATTATATGTGTTTTTCTGAAAAGAATTCTTATCCAAAACGATTATGCAAACCGAATCACTTGAATTTTTTTCTATGAAAAAAATGTTTTCCATATCGCTTTTTCTCAGTTGATACCACATATAGTTCTGCGAAGACAGTGCAAGACAGCTGTTTAAATAATAGTTTTCGCCTTCATTATTTAAAACAAAATAAAATGGCTTATGCTCTGAAAACATTTATGCCTCCGACTTAAAATTTATCATGCAAAATCAGCATACGACAGGTATCTTTCTATTTCAGTACGCATATTTTTCAACACAATATCAGCATTTTCAACTGCTTTTGAAAGTGACCTGTCCAGTGAAAATCCTGCAGCGTCGAATTTTCCCGCCATAAGCCTGCTGTCTTTTTCAAGCGAATCGGCAATGCTTTTTATACCTGATATCTTTTCCTGAGCGGCAGCTACATCGTATGCCCTGTTCTTCAGCTGTTTATATATCTCTTTATATTTGGTAAGCTCATCTTCTACAGAAGACAATTCCTTTTCCTTTTTTGCTATCTGCGATTTGAGCGTTTCTTCTTCCTGATTTTGGACTTTTATCTTCTCGTCGTAATCATTGCTCTGAGAGATCAGTTCTTCGCAAGTTGCTTTTTTCTTTAAAAGTTCCTGTTTTTTATATTCCAGTTCCCTTACAAGACGATCTTCATTTTTATCGCCGCAGGCTTCCCGCAGCGATTCTATTTCATCAGTAATCTCAGAGATCTGTTTTTTATTTTCAGCGATGCTTTTTAAAAGCTCAGACTGTTCTATCTGCGATTCTTTTAATAATTTCATCTTCACAGAAATTTCTTCACTAAGCTTTTTATTTTCATCTTCGCTCTCGTCCAGATCGGATTTTAATATCTCGATGTCATTCTGCAGTTTAAGTCTTTTCAGTTTAAGCTGTTCCTTCTCCGGTTTCAGATTTTCATTGAGATCATTTTCAAGCGCGCGGATTTCCTCTTTCAATGAATTTATCTCGTTCAGAATCCCTTCTTTGCTTCCTTCGTCCTCGCCTCTTTGGATAAGCAGAAGTCTGTATTCTTTTTCCGCATTTTCTGCTGAAGCCGCCGCTGTCTGCATTGTATTCTTAAGCTCTGTGATCTTGGTCTCAAAGCTTTCATACTGTCTCCGGATAAGCGCAATATCACTTTTCAGGTTTTGAAGTTCAGCTTCTTTCTCTTCATTCTGTTTTCTTAACTGTTCTTTTTTCTCGAGAAGAATTTTTTTGTCTTCTTCTATACCTGAAGATGCTTTTATTATCTTTTGTTCTTCAACGGCGATTTCTCTTTCAAGATCTTCCATTGACATTTTTTGTTTTTCGATCCTGTCAAGGGCATCTGACGAGATTTCCGATAAATTGCATTTCTTAATAATATCCAGGATCGTGCGGTTGCACTTCCTGAGATTCTTTATAAAATCTTCGCTGCTTTTTATCGGGAACTTATCTATTCTTCCTCCGCAATCATCACAAAAATCAAGGAAAAATCCCAATGCATCATCCAAAAAAACTTCCTGTGAACTGCTGATATTTACTAATGCATCCTTTGTTTTACCAAAACTCATAATCAACCTTCTTTATCCGGAAAATATTTTAAACTTTTTACACCGAGGCTCTGATATATTCAAGCTCCCGTTCGTCAATACTCTGTGTATCGAACAACGATTTATAACTTGCGAGTTCTATCGGCGTTACATTTGTTTCAACTTTGTTTATATGATCATAATCATGTATATACAAAGTTACTACTCCTGACGGATCAAGTGAAAATCCTATATACGCAAAGAAGCTCTTTTCCGCCGCATTTTTTATTAAATTAATAAACTTAGGCTTAAGCGAAAGCGGAAGCGGTCCTTTACCGGTATCAACCAAAAGACGTTCAATCCCGTTCAGATAAATATATTCCGGTCCCGCGTTTTCATTTCGTTTCTGTATGTATTCTTTGTTAAATTCAATCTCCTGATGATATCTAAGTCCGTATGAAAGATTGTATTTTTTCTTTTTGTCTCCAAGCGGCACTGTCAATACTCCGATGCCTATAGGCGCCGTATTTCTTATAGATACAGTATTTGAGGCCAGGATCGTGCATCCCAGGGAAATTGCTTTTTCACATTCCGCATTGCTCAGCAGTATGTCTTTCTGCCGGTTGTCGTTGTGACTGATTCCGAAGCATTCTTTCATCTGCGCTTTTACAAAAGCGAAATTTCCGAATCCGCCTACAAGTACGATTTTAAATTTCTCGTTTGTCCTGTTTTTCCAGTCTATGCCCGCATTATCCATATATTGGATAAATTCTTTCATTTTTGCGTCAAAAACAGGTCTGATCACTTTATCATATACTTCCGCCATTATCTGATACGTGATCATAACTTTTTTTCCGGCGTAATATACTTTCGTGAAATAATATTCTTCATCCATTCTGTCTTCTTCAAGGTCGTCAGGAGACGTTCCGAATTCAGATATTATTTCATCTATATCATCCGTGCTGGACATCAGGGCTTTTTCGACTGAATTTACGCATTCGAAAAAATCTTCATCAAGCGCAATCTCTTCTATATCAGGGTAGTTTGCCTTGATGGCTGCCTTTGTGAGGCTTTCCATATATATGATTCCCGCCTGTCCTATCTCGCCCTTCTGCTCATTTTCTCCTGCACCGGCATGATTGAGAACTCTGATCTCAAAGTTTCCGTCACTTGACGGGATCACTTCCGTCAGCGAAATGTCCAGCGTACCGCCGCCGTAATCGATAAGAAGTATATTGCCGTCAAAAGTTTTATTCTTAATCTGTTTATAATTGTAAGCAAAATAAGTGCTTGCGGCAGCCGGCTCGCTCACAATACGTACGATCTCCTTTTTATTTCCTTTATTATTCGCAAAATAAGGAAGCGACCTGCATATATCTCTGAGTTTTGTACGGCCGTCGATAGTTGAAAACGCGTCATACCAGACTTCCGGAGCTCCCAGTACAAGATTTCCGATTATCTTATCGTTTTCCCTGTTCAGTACTTTTTCCAGTAACCCTGAAATATATTTTTTTGTGATCGCCTCGGGAGTGTATTTTTCATCAAAACCGCGTTCTTTTAAAACTTCCTTATCGTCTTCTGAGAGCATCATTTTAAAAGCGCGGTATTTTTTTATATTTAAGGCAGTACTGTCTTTTGCCGCCCATCCGATCTGTTCTTTTGTTCCGTCCTGCCTGCATGAATACACTGTAGGAATCGCTGCATTATCACCTTCTGATAACGAAACGGTCTCCGGCTTTTCCAGATCATGTCTGTAAACAGAAACAATCGTATATGTACTTCCGAAATCAATTCCTATATCTATCATAGTGCCCCCAAATATACGTATAAATATTCAAAGTAATGATACCATATATCAGTCACAATTCCAATCACTTTACTCTTTAAAAGCACTAAATTTTTGCTCAAAAAAGACATAAAAAAAGCAGCGAATCTCTTTTGAAATCCACTGCTTAAACTCTGATGTGCTTTACTGCTCAACCGTCTCTTCTTCATATTGAATGTAGTATACTTTTCTGTCTGTATTCAAATCGATCATATCTCTTAATCTGAAAGCCGCTTTCCATTTATTTAATGTCTCGGCTACATCCTCCGGAGTCATTTTAACAATAAAATTTCCGTTTTCAAAAGCTTTATAAGCTTCTATACTTTCGCTCCATGTATCGCTGTCTATAATATATTTCTCACACACGGACGCCTTTTTTCTATAGAGATCGACTATCGTACCGTTAAACAATTTTTCAGCATAGTATGCGTATTCCATTTTCTTTTAAATCCTTACCAAAATATATTTGAGAAACATCTCAGGACTGCATAATAACACACTTCGATAAATAAATCGACACTTTTTTGTAATTTTTTTGTAATATTTATCGACTACATTCCTGTGTCGATCTTTATGTGACTTCCGTCGGCATCTTTTTCGACTATTATCTTCTGCGGTATGCTCTCCGCCAGTTCTTCTCTGTGACTGATTATACCGACAAGTTTATTTGAATTCGACAGACTTACCAAAGTTTCTATCGCGCTCTCGATCGATTTTCTGTCAAGGGTTCCGAATCCTTCATCCACAAACAAAGCGTCTATCTGCAGTCCGCCGAGATTGGAAGACACCATATCGGACAGTCCGAGCGCCAGGCTTAAAGACGCCTTAAAACTTTCACCTCCCGAGAGATTGCCCACAGCTCTCGTATGTCCCGTATTATTGTCAAATACATCAAGATCGAGGAATGTATTTGAACCTTTTGTTATGCCGTGTCTCCTTGACAGCACATACTGGCCGTCGCTCATTGAAATAAGTCTTCTGTTTGCCGCTTTTATAATGCTGTCAAACCCTGCCGCCTGTACGTATTGCTCAAAAGTAATCTTTCCGTTTCCCGTTGTACCTCGCACAAGGGAATAAAGTCTGCTGCTCATGGAATACTCTTTTTTAGCTTCTTCAAATGCTTTCTGACGTTCTTTTATATTGTTAAGATTTTTTTCATTCAGTTCTCTTCTTTTTTCGATCTCAACAGCTTCTTTTCTTAAGATCTTAACTTTAGAATCAGTTTCATTATATTCGGCCATGATCTCTTTTTCATCGGTCATGATTTTTCCTTCTGCATCTTTTTGAGCGGCTTCAAACTTTGCTGCGCTTTCCTTTTGCGCTGCCAGATTATTTTTGAACACGACAAGTTCGGCTTTAAGGGCCGCTGTTTTCTCATCATGTTCTTTCTTTTTGCTGCGGGCGTCTTCAAGTTTTTTCATTAATTTACCGGATTCTTCCGATAAACTTTTTGCCGTTTCTTCCGCTTCAGCCCATGACTGATATTTAAGCTCTTTTAACTCATTCAGAGTTGCTCTTGAAAATGTGATCTCAAGCTCTGTTTTCTGCCTGTCGTCTGCATTTTTATTTATTGCTTTCTGAATCTCTTCCAGCCTGTTTTCCTGAATATCATTAAGCTCTTCTTCTGTTTTTTTCAGTTCATCACATTCATTTTCGAGTTTTTCAAACCTCAGCTTAATTTCATCTAATTTATTATTTATGATTTCTGCAGATTCCTTAAGCCTGATGATCAATTCATCGAGATCTTCTTCATCGGCACATTTGCTTTTATCTTCAAGAAACTCATTTTTCAGGCAATTTTTTATGTCGGTCAGCAAACGCTGTTCAAACTGCTCAAGCGCCAAAAGCGAAGCCTGCGCTTCGGAAGCCGCCTCTGCCTTTTCCTCCGATTTCAGATTCTCTTTTTCTTTAATATCAGACAGCTCCTGCTCGGTAATTGTAACCTGCGGAAGTTTTGCCGGTTCAGGATGATGAACAGAACCGCACACGGGACACTTTTTGCCTTCCACAAGTCCTGAGGCTAATATTCCCGCTCTGCAGTTTTCAAGTATCCTTTCGGCTTTCAGACGCTCCTCGACTGTATTTTCATATTCTTTCTGTACTTCAATAAGTTTCTTCTGCTTTTCAGATAAATCCTTCTTCTTTTCTTCTCTGCTTCGTATATCTGTATTTAGCAGTTCTGAAATATTTTCGTACAGATCCGAAACAGTTCTTTCTTTTGCCTTTTCTTTTTCAAGAAGCGCCGGCCTGTCTTTAAGTTCTTTATACCTTTCATTTAAAAGCTGCATACGGTTTTTATATTCCGTCTGCTCCGACTGTAATCCGGCTTCTTTTTTTACCAGTCCGTCAAATTTGTTTTTCAGCGTCTCAATATTTTTTTCGGTCTGTTCTCTCTTTTCGTACTTGTCTTTTTCCTCTCTTATATTGTCAGCCTTTCTTTTAAGTTCTTCCGCTTCAGGTCTTTTTTCCTGAGCTTCGAGAAATTCTTTTTCAAGCATATCCGACCGCTCTTCGGCTTCTTTTAAGAGGTTTTCCGTTTCTTTTATCTGCTCTTCTGTTTTTCTTATTTCTTCTGTTTTATCTTTCCATGCTTCGTAAACAGAAAGCTTTTCACGGCAGTTTTCAAGTTCTTTTTCAGCTTTCGCTAATTCTCTGTTTTTTATTTTTTCTTCCGCTTTTTCTTCATCCGTCAGTTTTTCAAGAATGGATATCATCTCCTTCAGATTCCAGGCGCTCTTTGTATCTCCGGCTTTTTCTTTAAGACTTTCAAGTTCCTGCGCCGTCTCGCTTTTTGGGTCTGCCTGCGAATCATTAAAATACTGAATAATACTCTGCTCTATATTGTTTTTTTCTCTGCAGCTTTCATCCATTTTTTCTTTCAGGTTATACTCGAGTTTTTTATATCCTTCTGTCATAAATATCGACCTGAGTATCTCTGTCCTCTGATCCGTCGATGCATTGAGCATTTCCCAAAATTCACCCTGCGCAATCATAGCAGTCTGTTTAAATTGCTTATAATCAATTCCAATCAGTTCTTTTACGGCGTTGTTTACTTTCTTAACTCCTTCAATCGGAGTTTTCCCCTCTTCGGCAAAAACTGCATTCTCATTTTCTACAGTTATTTTATTTCCTCTCTTTGCCTTTCTTTCATAGACAGGATTTCGTCTTATGCTGTAATTTTTTCCCTGATGCGAAAAATAAAACTCGACATAACTTTCGACCTCAAGCCCCGCCTGATCGCTTCTGAAACTTTTCGCATCTCTGTAAGAACCGCTCGTCTCTCCGAACAGGGCAAAACAGACAGCGTCAAAGATAGTCGTCTTTCCGGCACCTGTTACTCCTGTTATGAGAAAAAGCCCTTTATCATAGAATTTTGTAAAATCAATTTCATTTGCTCCATCAGCGTAAGGGCCAAACGCGCTCATTATCAATTTAATCGGTCTCACTTATTATGCCTGCCTCCTTTGCCGATGTTTTCAGATATTCCATCTCTTCCTCAGTCATTGGGGAGTCGAAGATCATTTTATAAAAGCTTCCGATCATTTCTTCAAAAGACTGCTTTTCGGTGACATCAGATATATCCACATCATATATGTCTTGCGTCCTCGAATTATGAAAATCGATCTTAACCGTGTTTTTATATGTCTGCCTGATTATTTCCATCGCATTGTCAATTCGATCCTCATCGGTCAATGTCACATATATAAAATCATCGGGATCTTTTACATTTTCTTTTTTCAGCAGTTCTTCGAGATTTCCTTCCAAATGACGCAGATCTCTCTTCGGATTTAAAGGAGCCGTTTCAATAACGACTTCTCCTTTTTCCTTAAAGGATACTATCGGAACCGATTTATCGCATCCGCATTCCGATAGTGAATACTTAAGCGGCGACCCGCTGTATCTGACTTCTTCTCTTCCGACTCTCTGAGGAGAATGTATATGCCCCAAAGCGATATAATCAAAAAAATCGAAAATGTCATAACCTATTTTTTCAACTGTTCCGACGCTTCTTGTACCTATGCTTTCGGAACCGCTGCATACAGGATCAAATGCTTCCGTATCGGATGCGTTTAATCCACTGCCCGATGATGACGCTTTTTTTCTTCCGATGACAAATTGATGGGCGGCTATCATATTTCTTCTCGATGTATCTATATCCGCATGTCTGATAACTGCGCGTACCGCGTCATCATAATCATTTATCTCTTCATCTGAAAAAAAATGTCTGACCTGCGAAGCTTTTACAAAGGGAAGCAGATATACGTCAAGTTCACCGTATTCATCAGCTATGGTTTTCTTAAACAGCTTTCCGTTGTACTTTGCGGCTATGAAGATATCATTTTTTTCAAAAAGAACGCTTCCGTAATTAAGCCGTTCATCGGAATCATGATTTCCGCTTATTATAAAAGTATAAATCTTTCGCTTCGCAAGCTCATTTAAGAAATAGTCAAGAAGCTTCACCGCCTCTTCTGCAGGCCGGCTCTGATCATAGATGTCGCCTGCTATAACTACGCCGGTGACATTATTTTGATCGGCGATCTTCAGTATCTCATCCAGTATATATTTCTGGTCCTCTATCAGACTGTATTCATATAGTTTTTTCCCAAGATGCAAGTCACCAAGATGTATAAATTTCATCTGTTGCACTTCTCCTCATAGGTTTTGTGTATTTTCGCCAGCAATCTGCGACAATAAATCTGCTTGTATTCTTCAAATATTTCACCCTTACATACGGCGGTGCATCCACGTTCCATTGCGCTTATCACATCTCTTTTGTAATCTTGAACCTCATGAAGCAACCATGTTACTATCATACTTTCATAAGAGGCATCTTTCCTTATCGATTGTCTCTTTTCGTTCTCAAAGATTTCTTTATATTTTCGCATTTCCGCTTCACAGAAGGCTTCCTGTTTATTAAGATAGTTTTCCAATAAATATTTGAGCGTATTCTCCTTAAACGCATGTATATAAACAAGCATTTTGAAATGATCTGTGCTTTTATTGCCAAACATCCAGTATATCGGACATTTCCTGTACTGTTTTACATGATCCTTAAAAAAGGTTTTGATAAAATAGTTCTTAAGGCTTTTTACATAATCTTTACTCTTTCCGATGACCCGAGCAATGTATTGCAAATTCTCTGTGAGATTTTCTCTTCCGTAAATACATGCTACAACATCCGAAAATTTCTTATAAATATCTTCACAAAAGATGTGCTTGTCATTTAGGACAAGAACCTTCTCTGTTTTATCGGCGCTTATTTTTTCATGCGTATATCGTCCGAACAGGCATCCGATGCAATACGATACAAGTGATCTGATATCTTCTTGAAGATCTGCTTTTCTAAGCGCAATATCTCTCTCGTTTACCTGATTTGATACGCAGTTTTCCATATGATATATTTTGATAAAATAATCGTTTATCTTTTCTTCATTTTCTTTCAGCTTTTCATATCTTTTTTCAGCGTACTCTTTCCATTCTTCAAACGCCTCTTCTACCAGTTTATGATTTCCTCTTGCCAGCGGATGAGATTCAAAATCCCAGGAAAGTTCGTAATCATCCCACTCCTCTTTAGAAAGCATTATATTTTCTTTTGCAAGTCTGATGATCTCCTGCTTGTATTTCTCATCTATTATAAGAGGCAGATCACCGATATTTCCTATCTGATAATTCACGGTAGGAGCTATAGCCGAAAGCAGGTAAAATCCAACGCTGCTGGCCAGAAAAGCAAGGATATACAGCTCATTTTCCTTGTCATCCACAAACAACGATGATCCCGCTATATCAAAGATATATCCCTGTTCTTTGTATCTGACAGAGAAATTTTCAAATCCGAAGGGGCTCCATGTTATTCCCGGTTTGAAAAAATAATTCTCGCCCGGGAGAGTTTTCGACTGTTTGCGTTCTTCTCTGTATTCACGTATATCTTTTCCGTTTTCCGGATAGTACACTACATATCTGTTGTTTCCGTACCATTTTCTGTATTTGCCGCCTTTAATATACGGGAACCACTCCTTATGAGAAAGTTCCGCTTCTTCTTCAGATCCGATATTAAATGCTATCTTTTCTTTTGGCAGCTCATACCAGTATCTCACAAAACGTTCGTTGTCGCAGGTAAACATACCGTTTGTAAGTTTTCCGTAATCTTTAATTTTAGCGCAGTTTTGGAAAAGATCATACACGTTATCAGGAATCCAGTAGATAAACTGATTTTCATCTATGCAGTTAAAACCGCTCTGATCGATGCGGTATGTATTTTCAGGATCATAAATATGCTCTGACTTTTCCTCGCCCGAATTATACTCTGTGAGTTTTACACATGTTCCCTTATAATGGTCAATACGGCTTTTCTGTCTTACAAACGCAGCAGCAAGAACATTAAATGCATTTAATTCCTCAAATGTTCCCGCTCCGGTATGCAGCATCGATATCAATGTCTCATTGTCAATGACCTCTTTTCTGAGATCCTTAAACGTACTTATGAACATCCATGTCTGCATCGTTATCATAGCGGTATATCCGTTTTCTTCGGTAAGATCCGAACATCTCTTTATATACGCGGAGTATAAGTCTGCTTTTCCGTTTTTATAATGTTCTTCCATATATGACTTGAGACACTTGTTAAAACTTTTTTTGCCCATATACGGAGGATTTGTCACAACGACATGATACTTTCCGCTCAACACTTCAGCTGTCTCTGCCAGATATCTGAGTTTTGATATCAATGTTTTGATGTCTTCATTTTCCGTATCGTCGCCGTCTAAAACAGCAAGTCTGTCCTTTATATATCCTGCATCATAATTCGTAATTTTAAGCAGTGAACCGTATTCATCCGCGTCTTTCATGGCACTTGTCAGATAAAGAAGCTTTTCCTCAAGTTCTTTATCGCCGCTGCAAATTGCTTTTATATCGTCTTTGCCGATGTCGTTGCTGTTCTTTATACAGAAAATATTCGGTTTTACGTTGCTGTCAGATAAAATGTTTTCATCATACTGACGTGCTTTCATCATTATCGAAAATTTTGCGATCCGGACTACATTTTCATCTATATCAAGTCCGTATATATTGTTTTTTATGATGAGCCTCACCGCATCTTCAGCCGCATATCCCTGTGAAATGTATATCTGCATCAAAATGTCGAATAAAGACACGAGAATATTTCCTGAACCGCAGCACGGATCGATGCATCTGATATCTTCCGGTTTTAACTTTCCGTGCTCCGCGCGTATTTCTTCAAGCTGTTTTTTTGTATCTGCGCACTGGTCCTGTTCTTCAATATAGTACTCCCAATTCTCTCGTCCCGAAAATTCAGGATGGCTTTCAGCCCATAATTTTCCCAAGGAATTTTCAGTCATATATTTCACTATCCAGTCAGGCGTAAAGAGCTGTGTTGCAGCCGGAATATTCTCCTTTGAGATCTTGACATTTTTCTTGAGATCGGCAAATATTTCATCCTTCTTTTCGCTGTTATAATACTGATACAGCCACCCCAATATCTGAACATTATCTCTCCAGTCCTCTTCCGGAATAATGCTCATGATCTGCTCTGCAATACCGTCTTCTTCCGTAAGATTTTCCGGCAGATACCCGTTTACTTCCATAAATCTCCGAGCGCAAATTTTTATGAACCGGCGTACTGCCGCCTCATCATTTCCGGTTTCATTTAAAAGTGTGTTTTTTGCTGACAATGCGAATTTTTTAATTAAATTTTTATCCATTTTTCTTGCTTATATTAGCTATCCTTCCTTTTATTTTATCTGAAATCCTGCCCATCGTATTTGTCAGTTTTTCTCCCGACATGGAAGCCGTATTCCTTGCCGCGGATAATAAAAATTTCTTAAACGCTTTTTTAGCGTCAAATTCAAAAGAATTAAAGTTCTTTATCATCTTTATGCTTTCTCCAAGGGTATGCCCCTTTATATTGATGATAAATTCGCCGCCGTCTTCTTTAAGCTGATCAAAAAATACTTTTGTAAATGAGATTCTTTCTTTCATATTTGTCGAATTTATCCAATCCGAAAATATCCTGTTTATCAAAATGCAGTCATCATCCATTTTATCTGTTTTGATGAATTCATTTCTCATTATCTGCCATTTCACAGGATTGTGCTGAAGAATTCCTTTTGCGTCGCTTTTTACGATCGTCTCTTTGAGCCCCAGCTTAAAGAGCTGTCCTACAACGCTGTATTCGGGAATATATTTTATTATCTTACTTCTTATCCTGTTAAAACCTTCTTCATAAAGCATCTCCGGAGCTATCCCGGGGCCGTCAAAATTATAGATCGTTTCTATACAGTCCTGCTTTTCCTTTGTCAGCATCATCGATGCGTACATTGCAAGATTTCCGCCCTTTGAATGTCCGCCTACGATATATCTTTTCCCGTTTTCCTTTATATGTTTTTCAAGATAAGCATATGCGAGAGTCTGTCCAAGTGTTTCATGATAACTTGTTTCAAAGTCCTCACGCCATCCCTCTATAGTTTCGTCGGTTCCGCGAAAAACAATATACTCCGTGTTGTCCGGCAGTTCATATGTAACTGCGCCGAACTGACACCCCAGCCTCATCTTTGTCTCGAGGTCATAAAAAATAATATCTTTAAACCTCTGTGTTTTCCCTATATTACTTATAGAATCAACGCCCAATGTAAACGTCGGATCATTTTCTCCTGCGAGATATCTTTCAGACGCCTCCCCTAAAGTCAGCCTTTCATCCGGCCTTACATATTTTTCCATATGCGCGTATGTTACGTCATTTAAAATAAGATTGTCCGCTTCATTAAAGGGATCCGTATCAAAAGACAGATCGCCCCTCCAATTCATATAATCTATTATGCTTCCCATAACCACCTCATTGTCCGTTTTTGTAAAATTGTCTTTATGTGTTTATGTAATATCACAAAACACATACATTTTAACTATATCAGATTATTTGAAATTTTGCCGCATTTTATTTTTTAATATCTTGACTCATGTTTTTTTTCATGATATCTTTTATATAGAACATTTGTTCTGTTTCGTCAAGTATACTACTATAATTTCACGGAGAATTTGTAATGTATAAAGATCCTCATCGATATGACGATATATTATATGAACAGCATCATATATCATACTCTCATCCGCGTATGTCTCTTTACAAAAGAGCCGCGCAGTTCGCGTCCTTTAAAGCGCTTACAGGCTTCGACTTAAGCATTGAAGAAACCTCCCGCAAAGCTGACATCAGAGCCGAAAAC
>CASDUB010000103.1 GCA_949283905.1 uncultured Lachnospiraceae bacterium
ATACTGTTCGAAGCAAGATTTAAATTTTTCAAATTATAACAATATTGTATGCCCTCAATATCAACGATTCCATAACCCTCAGCGTTAAGGCTTGTTATAGCGGCTAATTCTACTGAAGTTAAAATACCGTCTCCGTTATCTGCCGTTTTCAATAAACTTTCATAAAAGGCGCTGTCCGGAATTTCTACTCCGGCCACTGTGTTTGCATATTTTCCTTCTACAGTTTCATTAAGACAATCTGTGTATACAGGACATATTGAATATTTGTATGTATTATCAAATACAGTATCTTCATCTGTATATTCCGTTCCCGATACTTCCGCAAGAAGCTGATATTCTTCTTCATTTATTGAACGAAGAATTTTATATCGCGCTGCCGAGCTTACTGAATCCCATTTCAAGGTAACAGTTTCATCGTTGTGCATAATTGCAGAAAAATTTGACGGAGCATTTATCGGGAAAAAACTATAGCCGCCACTATATGCCCATTCTTCAGTGTCTGTTCCAGTCAAACCGTATATTTCCGCATTTTCACCAGCTCCCCTATCACTAAATCCAAGGCTGGGATTTCCCAGAATGACAACACATTTTTGGTCATAGTTACTCAATAGTTGAGGACCTACCAATATAAGACTCTCAGGAATTACCAGCTTTCTTACAGGATTTGCATTAAATGCGCCGGATTCTAATTGCTCCAATCCTTCCGGCAATTCAACTCTTTCTAAATTGCAATTATAAAAGGCATCATCTCCAATATATTTCAGCGTTCCTTTTTCTCCAAACTGAAGGTCCGATAACTGCTGACATTCTTGAAAGGCTCTATACCCGATATATTCTACCGAATCCGGAATTTTAATCGACTGAATCGCACATCCTTTAAAAGCCTCCATTTCAATCCGGGTTAATGAATCAGGCAGCTCAACATTTTGCAAATTACTGCAGCCAAGAAATGCATTTCTTCCAATTATCTTCGTTCCATCTTCTATCGTAACCGACCTGATCGCAGTGTTTCCCAAAAAAGCCGATTCTTCTATTGCTTTAACTTTATAACTAACCTGCCGAACTATGATCTGAGACGGTATAGTAACATCAACAGCTGTTGCTTCATATCCTGTAATGACAGCTGTGCCATCTACTCCATTTAACTGATATGTAAATTCAGTATTAGTGTCATCATCAGCCCATACAAATTGCAATGAGATTAGAATTAAGAGCAATAAGAACACACTAATAATTCCAGTTATTTTCAAAGTTTTTCTCATTATTCTTCCTCCCTTTTTACATATAATGAACGGTATTTATTTTGGCCGCAATAGTTATCCTTAATATACCCCCCCGATAAATTTCAATATAAACATGCTAATATCTTTTAATTGTTTCTATAATACAATGCTAATGATATAATACCTGTAAAAACCATAGGATTTTAAACTATATAAGGAGAAAAAATGAAACCTATCTTTATTCATGCATACTTAGCTGATAACTTTGGAGACGACCTATTTGTAACAATTCTTTGTAACAGATATCCTAAAACACATTTCCGCATACTTGCCGATAAATCCTACAAAGAAAAATTTAAACATATAAAAAATCTCACTGTTTATACGGCAGAATCATCATATATACAAAACATAGACCGCTGGCTGCTTAAGCTTGGAATTTCACGAGGATTCTGGAAAATACTAATCAGAACTTCCGGCGCTGTAATTCACATCGGCGGTTCTTCTTTTGTCCAGCATTTTGATGACTGGTCAGCTTTCTACGGCACGGATCTGTATCTTGTCGAAAAAAGCAAAGGGCTCTATCTGATAGGCAGTAATTTTGGTCCTTTTACAGATCCCTCTTATCTGAATGCATACAAAGAATTATTTTCACGCTATAAAGGTATCTGTCTTAGGGATCAGTATTCCTGGAAACTATTTTCAGATATAAATCATGTTACCTGTGCTCCGGATGTTGTATTTAATCTTCGTCCTGATAAAACACCAAAAAAGAAAAAAGTACTGATCGTTCCCGTATCTTTAGAAAACAGAAAAGGCAAATATGATATCAGCAATTATTCTGATTCTTATTTTCAGTTTCATCTGCAGGCAATCCGTTATCTACTTCAAAAAGGATATCAGGTTACTTTGTGCAGTTTTTGTACGCCTCAGGGTGATGCTGCCATAATTCATCAAATGCTGGCCTCTATATCCGAAGATGAATCCAAAGCAATACGACATCTTTCTTATCATCAAAACATTCCGGAAATCATCCGGGAATTTCAAGAAAGCAGTTTTGTAATAGGAACAAGATTTCACAGTATCATACTGGGTCTTCTATGCGGATGCCGGGTATTTCCAATTATTTATGATCAAAAAACCAAATACACAATGATAGATTTAAATCTGCCAGTCCAGTTTCAGCTTTCACAATTAGACAATATTCCTGTTGATCAGATAGAAAATTTTTCTGTCTCACTTTCACAGTCTGATATTGAAAGACTCAATCGCGAAGCTGAAAAACAATTTAAATATACAGACAAATTATTAATATGATATAAATGTATACTGACAAGATATTTGCGAATTATCATAAAAATGCCGCAGCAATGATTAAATCATTTGCTGCGACATTTTCATTTACCAATTGTGATATTATATTTAAATTCCATAATAATCCGTAAATCTTGTCAGGATTATAGCGCATTCCGCACGGCTTGCATTTCCCTGCGGATCCAAAATAGTGTTGTCATACTTTCCTGTAATGATTCCGCAGCCTACAGCCCATTCCATAGCCTCAGAAGCAAAATCATTTACAAAAGCTGCATCATAATAATTGCTGTAATCTGCTTTTACACTAACGTCATATCCTTTCATCTTAGCATAACGATACATCATAACAGCCATCTGTTCACGATTGATATTGTCCGC
>CASDUB010000104.1 GCA_949283905.1 uncultured Lachnospiraceae bacterium
GGTTTGTGATAAATACAACATTAACAGTTTAAAAGAAATTATTAAAGGAGTGAAACCATGGGAAGAGATGTGATCATTGCCTGTGATTTTTCAAGCGCAGAGGAGACGCTCGCGTTTCTTGACAAATTTCAGGACGTAAAACCTTTCGTTAAGATTGGAATGGAGCTGTTTTATGCAGCGGGACCACAGATGGTAAAAGAGATCAAAAAGAGAGGGCACAAAATATTCCTCGATCTCAAGCTTCACGATATTCCGAATACAGTAAAGAAAGCCATGAAAGTGCTTTCAAATCTTGATGTCGATATCTGCAACTGCCATGCGGCCGGTACGGGACGTATGATGGAAGCAGCTCTTGAAGGGGCTACACGACCTGACGGAACAAGACCTATTGTAATCGCGGTTACTCAGCTTACATCGACAGATCAGGAAACAATGGAAAAAGATATCCTTATCGACAAACCTATCGACGAGGTTGTTATGAGCTATGCAATGACTGCGAAAAACGCAGGTCTTGACGGAGTCGTGTGCTCGCCTCTTGAAGCAGGAAAAGTACATGACAAGTGTGGAAAAGACTTCCTTACGATTACTCCGGGCGTGCGTTTTGCGGACGGCGATATCGGCGATCAGAAACGTGTTATGACGCCGGCCGAAGCAAAGAAGATCGGATCTGATTATATAGTTGTAGGCCGTCCTATAACTCAGGCGGAAGATCCTGTTGCGGCATACAAGAGATGCTGCGATGAGTTCATTGATTGATCATTCATATATTTGGAGGAAACGCAATGAAAAATGTAAATGACATTCTTGATCTGACCACGGACGAGATAGATGATCTTATAAAAACCGCATGCGATATTATAGAAAATCCAAAGAAATATTCGGAAGTCTGCCACGGAAAGAAGCTGGCGACTCTGTTCTTTGAGCCTTCAACGAGAACAAGGCTCAGCTTTGAAGCAGCCATGTATGAGCTCGGAGGAAACGTGCTTTCTGTTTCGAGCGCGGCGTCGTCTTCGGCAAGCAAAGGAGAAAGCGTTGCCGATACGGCTAAAACGGTAAGCTGTTATGCAGATATCATTGCGATGAGACATCCGAAAGAGGGAGCTCCTTATGTTGCGGCTCAAAATGCGTCTATCCCGGTTATAAATGCCGGCGACGGCGGACACAATCATCCTACGCAGACGTTGGCCGATCTTCTTACGATATATAGGGAAAAAGGCGGTTTTGACAACCTGACGATCGGATTTTGCGGAGACCTCAAGTTCGGACGTACTGTTCACTCGCTTATAAATGCGATGTCAAGGTATAAAAATGTCAGAATTATCCTTATTTCACCTGATGAATTAAGGGTTCCGAGCTATGTCAGAAATGATGTGCTTGAGAAAAACCATATGGAATATGTAGAGACGAAAGATCTTTTAAAGGCTATGCCGGAACTGGATATTCTCTACATGACGCGCGTGCAGCAGGAACGCTTCTTCAATGAAGAAGATTATCTGAGACTTAAAGACAGTTATATACTCGATCCGCCAAAACTTTTAAATGCAAAAAAAGATCTCTGCATCATGCATCCGTTCCCGCGTGTAAACGAGATAAGTGTAGCGATCGACGACGATCCGAGAGCATGCTACTTTAAACAGATATTAAACGGAAAATATATGAGAATGGCACTTATCCTTAAATTACTGAAGGAGGCTGGAACAATATGAATATAGATTCGATTCAGAACGGCGTTGTAATAGATCATATTTCAGCTGGCTCGGGGATGAAACTCTATGAGCTTCTCGGCCTCGATAAGCTTGATTGTTCAGTGGCGATTATAAAAAACGCGTCAAGCCATAAAAAAGGCAAAAAAGATATTATAAAAATAGACGCGGCGTTTCCTTTAAATCTTGACATTGTAGGATATGTCGATCCGGAAGCAACTGTGAACATCATCAGAGACGGAAAGCTTGTTGAAAAACGTGAACTCAGTATTCCGGAAAAACTTGTTAACGTCATCAAGTGCAAAAATCCGAGATGTATCACATCGACAGAACAGGAACTCGATCACGTATTTAAACTCGTAGACAAAGAGGAAAAAGTATATCGCTGCATTTATTGCGAGGCAAGGGCAAGATGATAAAGAACATTATTTTTGACGTCGGAAATGTTTTGTTCGATTATTGCTGGACTAAGCCGCTTGTACAGTACGGACTTACCGAGGAGCGGGCGAAAGAAATAGACAGGCTTGTATTAAAAGATGCCATCTGGCAGGAGTATGACAACGGCCTTATGGATCATGAGAGAGCAAAGATGCTTTACGCCGAAAAGTATCCTGAAATTTCGGAATATACAAATTATTTTTTTGACAACATGCATTGGATAAATATTCCGAGACCTGATGTATGGAAAGTAATACCGCGTCTTAAGGAGAAAGGGTACAGGAATTATATTTTATCAAACTATCCTGAGGATCTCTTTAAAGCGCATACTAAAGGAGCTTCTTTTATAGATCAGCTCGACGGTGGAGTTGTATCCTATCAGGCTCACATCGGAAAACCGGATGAAAGAATATATAAATTTCTTCTTGAAAAATATGATCTGAAGGCGGAAGAATGTATTTTTTACGATGACAAACAGGAAAATGTCGATGCGGCGATAAAACTCGGCATAGAAAGTATCGTCATTACTTCTGAAAAACAGCTTTTGGAAGAACTGAATAAATTGTAAAACGGCTGCCGTAGAGATACGGCAGCTTTTTGGTTTTATGGTAATGGCGGACAATGGTTCTAAATAGAGAAACGTGTAATGTTTTTCCAATTATTGGGAAATCCCATCATTTTCAGCAAAGAATTTTCTGTGATTTGAGTACTGCTTTCGATGTGCTTTTTCATGAGCTTGTTTAAAGAACGTTTAAATTCAAGAAAATCGTTATTTGAAAGCAGATATCGAAATGCGATGACAAGTCCAAACAAATCGCGTTTTCCATATTTATAGTGACCATGCATTTTTGGAATTTTCAGTTTTTTATGAAGTGATGTATCAGGAAAATCAATATGAATTCGAAAAGAGTAGAGTCGTTCGTTATGTGCACACACATTTCGAAAAAGGGTGAGAATTTTAAGATAGCATTCAAGATGGCGTTCATTTATGCCGAGAAAATTTTTGCTTATATTACTTTGCAATTTAAAAGGAAGTAAGGTATAAAACATAGAGAGTTGCCCATAAGATAGGGTATTTATTAACACCCAAAGGGGAACATTATGGTAAAGCTGACGTTGATGAACAACATAATTGTGATGAGGGTTTTTATTTGCCTGATAAGACAAAATTTTAATCAGACGTGAAATATCAGCAGCATTTCGTTTAGTAAGATTAAAATTTTCGGATGAAAGATAAGCGGCTTGTTGTTCGCCATGCAGATTGCAAAAATGATATGATATTAGTTGTCGTATTTTGCATTCTATTATGCATAAATATTTAAAAACAAGTTCACGCAGAAGTAGATCGAATTGATATAAGGCGTAAATATCTTCAAATGACGCATTGTTTTGGTAAATGCGAGTCATTGGATTAATGAATGGAGCTTTATAGCCTCCGATTAATGAAAAATAACCAATACTTCTTAATAATTCTTTGGCAGCGGTACGATCATTAATAAGCAGTTTCTTCTCGTACAGCAGCTTATCAAGCTGTTGGTCATATGTAAGAAATGGTTTTGACAAAATAATATCCTCTTGTTATTTAGAGTGAAAAAGGAGGGCCCGCAGGTCCTCCCCCGGTTCCAGTCCTCGCGAGTATCTGAAACCTAATCGTAAGACAAAGTTTATCATATATACATACAGAAATCAATAGTATTTATGATTTGTTTTTGATCTATCTTGATCTATCTTTATAGGTGTTCTTTGTGTCTTTTGCGTTTTACTTTCCGTGAAAAATAGAATATACTTGTAGATAAAAGCAAATCGGTCGGGTGATTGTTGAGTACGAGCAGCAAAATCAACTCCGGGCCGAATATGGTAAGCAGACATTGAAAGAGATATCCAAAGAAC
>CASDUB010000105.1 GCA_949283905.1 uncultured Lachnospiraceae bacterium
ACACGCTCTCCGGCTAAAAGTATAGGACGCTTAACAAGCATTCCGTTTGTAGCGAGAAGTTCAAACTGCTCTTCATCGCTCATTTCCTTCAGCTTGTCTTTGATCCCCATAGAACGATAAAGCTGACCGCTTGTATTGAAAAAACTCTTGATCGGAAGACCGCTCTTTTCTTTCCATACCTTGAGTTCTTCCGCTGTCGGATTTTCTTCCTTTATCGGACGCTTTTCATATTCTATTCCGTTATCCTGAAGCCATTTTTCAGCTTTTTTGCATGTGCTGCATTTGTCATAGCATATAAATGTAAACATATTGATCCTCCTGATTTGTTAGTGTACTCTTTCCCTGACTGCTTATAATGGCAATCAAGGACAAGAAAATCTCATAACAAGATATAACATAGTATGGTAATCGTAAAACTGTAGCATATGTACGAATATATTATAACAGAAGTTTTATTATATGGATAAGTACATTTTTGATGAAAGCAATGGTCTTTGGTATGAATCGCAGGGAGATTTTCTCTCTGCCACATATTTATTTTACAAAAGTTGTTGTTTTTTATATCGTACTGCGATACGATAACTATATCGAAGTGCAATGTATCGCACTGGGACTGACTGGAGGTGTGTAAGATGGATCAACATATAAAAAAAGTGTATGTTCCTATGACTGAAACTGCTTTTTTCATTTTACTGTGTTTGAGAAAACCTAATCACGGATATGGTATTGTTCAAATGGTTGAAAAAATGACTGATGGTGCAATTAGACTTACGCCCGGCACGATGTACGGAAGTTTATCAAAAATGGAAAAAGACAATATAATCCGTTTTATTCGTGAAGAAGATAAACGAAAGATATATCAAATCACTGATTTAGGATTAGAAGTTTTACAGCTTGAACGGAAACGAATCGAACGCTTATATAAAATAGCTCAGGAGGAACTGTAGAATGGAAGTAAAAAAAGAATTCAAATGGTTTACAATATTTGAATATGAAAAAGAACAAGATTATTTAAGGAAAATGCACAAAGCGGGCTGGAAATTTGTTAAGTTAACAGGCTTGGGGATATACCATTTTGAAAAATGTCCTCCTCAAGATGTTGTCTATCAACTGGATTATAATAAAGATGGACTTGCTCATAAAGATGAATATTTGAAAATGTTCGATGATTGCGGTTGGGAATACATACAGGATTATTTTGGTTACAGTTATTTTAGAAAGGTTGTTTCTGACGATGGTATAGCAGAAGAAATTTTTTGTGATGATGAATCAAGGCTTCAGATGATGCAACGGGTATTAAAAGGAAGAATGTTACCACTGTTGATTATATTTTTTCTTGTATTGTTACCGCAATTTCTTACTAACTTGTGTGATACACGCAATTATTCTATAGCTGCATTTACCGGCGGCGTTTTGACAATGTACATTGTGATATTCATCATATTCTTTGTGAAATACATTCAGTATAAAAGCGACAGAAAATAATTTTATGATGTTTATAGAAAGAAATAACACTCTTCAAGATGAGAATTTTGAAGAGTGTTTTCCTGCTTCCGACCTATTTAGATTTTTGTCTGTTTAAAAGAATTGCGCATATAATTACTGCTGCACAGAATACAAGGATTAAGTACCATAGATTGGCAATGCCAAAACCATTATCTGACATCAATCGGTATCCCCAAGAAGCAGGAAAAATACGCCCTATGGCTTCAAGAAAATCGGGCAGCAAGTCGATAGGGAACATAATCCCCGAAAGCATAATCGAAGGTAAAAACACAAGCTGTGCTATCATTGTCAGCTTTGATTGACTTTTTACAGTCAATCCCAATATGCTTCCGATACTCAGCGACACAATGATGTATATGGCAAGCGCAAGAAAGAAAAAAGGAAGCTTTGCCGGCAAAGCCGCCTCAAACAGTATCGGTGCAAGCAGCAATATAATGGCGCAGCTAATCATCAAATGCACAAATGCAGAAAGGAACATTGTAACAAGACCTAAATATAAAGGTACTCCATTTGCTTTATAAATCTTCTTCACATCACTTCCATAAGTCTCG
>CASDUB010000106.1 GCA_949283905.1 uncultured Lachnospiraceae bacterium
AATTATCTACTGGTTTAATCCTATGTTATATATCATGTTCAGGGAAGCTGGACGTGATCTTGAAGCATTATGCGACAGCAGAGTTATAGATTACACAAAAAATAAAGAAGAGAAGATATCATATGGAAAATTGCTTTTAAAAACAGCGATAGATAAGAAACCCGTCAGCGAGGTTGCCGCAGATCTGAATGATGGCGCCTCAAAGTTCAAGGAAAGGGTGATCTATATGATGAACGCCAGGAAAATGAAAAAAGGCATCCCGATAGCGTTAGCTCTAATTGTATCTTTTGTAATGATGAATAATTTGATAGGATGTTCTTTTACATATGAAACAGGAGATGAAGCTTCAGTTGTAGAAAATGTTGAAAAATCAACAGACAATAATTCAACTGAAGAACAGCCGTCAGAATCAGAAACAGAATCCGAAATAACAGAAAATGAAGAGCAGATTGATAATGTTCAGAATGAAGAAGATGTTATCACAGCGGAAGCATCTGCAGAAAACAATCAGCAGACAATAGAAATATCAGAGTACTTTGAAGATTACAAATACAGAGTATTAGAAAAGATCCTCGATATGGAACCTGAAGAAATTCCTGCATTAGATGTTGCATATGAAAAAGATGGATTATATTTGAGTTATTCGAATCGGCTCGGATATGAATCTGATGAGGAATTTCCATGTAGTATTTTAAATAGAGGTAATGATATAGTTAAACTTTATGGATGCAGCATAGGTGATGATATTGATAAGTTTGAAACAAGTCTTATAGATAATGGTTGGCTAAGACAGGGAAAATACAGATTAAAAGAAAATTATGTTAAGCTCAATGCGCATTCAACGTACTGGGTAGATTTGGAGTTTGGAGCTGACGGTAAAGTTACAAAATGGCATTGGTTAAATTGGAAAGAAGGAGAATTTGATAGAACAATATATATGAATATTGATGATTTTGTGATTGAAATATCATCTTATTTATATAATTATGAACCGCTTGTAGCCGCATGGGATATGGAACGGACAGAATCATGGGATTCGATAAGCAATGAGGCATATGTTAAAGATGGATTTTACTTGGAATTTGATAAAAATACCGGAAAAGTGAGTATGAAAAATGAAGGAAATGAACTTGTTGAAATTTTTGGATATAAGATTGGACAAGGTTTGCATTACTTGGAAGATGTTCTTTTGGAAGATGAATGGGTAAAATTAGAAGAGGGAGTCTATGTAAGAAGAATATATAATCCCGGAGGCTATGAGGTATACAGACTTAAGTTTACCTGTAATGCAGATGGAGGAATTACATCATGGTACTTTAATAATTGGCAGGAAGACGTAAGTGTATTTGATGAAATATAAAGGGGCTTAACAGCCCCTTTAATAATGAGCAGTTTTACTGTATAAGTTTACGGAATGTAGCAGATCCGCAGACTCCATCTACAGCAAGACCATTATCTGCCTGTAATGATCTGACGGCAGCAATGCAATCAAAATCAAGGAAAATCAGAGGTGAATAGTGAAAAAATAGTGTAATTTTAATGAAAAAAATGATATTGAAGTGATTCGGTTAGTTGGCATAAAAAGTTTAAGGAAGTGCTGCGCCAACGATAAAAAATGTTGATGCAATACTTCCTTTTTGATCTCAATCTAAATCTAAGTTTTCAAGAAAAGCTTCAAGCTCCGCTTTATTTTCGGGACTTATTTTTTTGTTGTCGTATAATGCGGTGACAAAATTAACAAGAGATCCGTCAAAGACCTGTTCAAGAACAGAATGACTTTCCTGTATCTGATATTCTTTTTTAGAAATAAGCGGAGTATAGTAATTTGTTTTGTTCTTCAAATCAGATGAAATGAAATTTTTGTTTTTGAGTCTTAAGAGCAATGTGTTAATAGTAGTCGGTGCAAGATGCCTTTCTTTGTCAAGCTCATGACTTATCTCGCTTCTTGTCATTTGAGGGTGTCCTTCCCACAAAATCATCATAATCTGCAGTTCTGACGCAGGAAGTCTTGGAATGTTTTTTTCCATAATCAACCTTCTTTCGCAATTTATTGTGAAGCTTACTGTTTATATTAATACTACAACTGTAACATAAAAAAGTCAAGTATTATCAGGATAAAAATAGATTGACAAAAGAGTGCGCAGTTAGTATAATTTCATTTGTTACGTAAACGCATTTGCGTAATAAATTAAATATTCTGATTTTATTCAGGCATGTGCAGAAGTACTCAAGTGGCTGAAGAGGTGCCCCTGCTAAGGGTATAGGCCGTTAACGCGGCGCGAGGGTTCAAATCCCTCCTTCTGCGGTATTTAGTTAGCTGGCGAAAAGCCTTGGAAATTCCGCTAAAGCCTTGTATTTACTGGGTTTTAGCGGTTTTTCTTTGTCTAAAAAACTGGACAATTCTTTCAACTTCTTTATTTTCAAGATTCAATAAATGAATGTAAATTTTTCTCATTACTCCGAGATCGGACCATTCTCTCAATCTTATTGTTTCAGCTTCAAAAATTTTCAGTTTATAACATAATTAATCGAATGAATATCTCAAGCCATGAAATCTCTCCGGATTTTCTTTTATTAAATTCTTAATGCGCTGAATCATTATAGGTATTTCACGGCGAGACGTCTTGTTTTGGTTTTCAAATTTAAATACATATATAAAAATATTTACAATACGTATAATACGTGTTAATATATAATTATAAGGAGGAAAAATGTGAGATTCAGAGAAATTGATAAGATACTTAAATTCTAAAACAGGCACGACTGTAAAGCCCTAAGCCTGAAAAGTGAAAGGAGGAGATGTGTTTTGAAATTAGTTTATCCGGCGGTTTTTACACCGTATGAAGATGGAACAGGCGGATATGCTGTAGAGTTTCCGGATCTTCCGGGATGCGTTACAGGCGGAGATGATATGGCTGAGGCTGTATTTATGGCAGAGGACGCCGCAAGCGGATGGGTATTAACAGAACTTGAAGACGGACAGAAAGCACCTGAGGCGACAGCACTTAATGAAGTTGTAACGGAGCCTGGACAGTTTGTAAGTCTTATTGCGTTGGACATGGATTCATATGCTGCGAAATATGGTAAAAATGCGGTAAAGAAAACGCTTACTATTCCGGCATGGCTCAATACTTTTGTAGAGCAGAACGGAATAAGCTGCTCTAAAGTATTACAGGATGCGCTTAGCAAAATGGCACAGGCAAGATAACAATTGAATCTCATTAAAAATAAGGCATCTGGCAATGGTCAGGTGCTTTCTTTATGTGGGCAAAACAGGGTATATTTGAAGAAAGACTAACTATTAAGTTTAGCTATGTGTGTTTTTAGAATATTAACTTATTTGAGTTGTAGATATATAACGAAATGTGTGATATATTTAATTAAAGAAAGATAGATTTTTTTTGCGGAAAATTTTATATCATAGCAGAAATATTTGATGAAAGGAGAGTGAATTATGCCAACAGTAAATGTAAATATTCGTCCGGAAATCATACATTGGGCATTGAGCCAAACAAAGGAAGAAAATCTTGGCGAAAAGTTAACTAATAATATAAGAAAATGGCTTAATGGTACTAAGACACCTACCTTCAATCAGATAGAAGATTTCAGCAAAAAAAGCAATATCCCTTTAGGATATTTTTTTCTGCAAACGCCGCCGACGGAAAAATCGATTTATTGGAATGCCGTACAGTAGACAGCATTCAGCTTGCAAATCCCAGCCGCAATTTAATTGATACTGTTCATGAAATGGAAAATATTCAGGATTGGATGAAAGCATACAGACAGGAAATGGGATTTGACAAATTGTCTGTATCAGGGTGTGCAAGAGATAACAATGACGTAAATCAGATTGCAGATAAAATTCGCGCAGATCTAAATATAAATAAAACATGGTATGAAAGTGTTAAGAGTTCAAGAGAAGCTTTTGCTTGCATCAGAAAACAATTAGAAGTATGCGGAGTTGTAGTAATGATGAGCGGCATCGTCGGCAAGAATACACATCGAGTTTTAAATATTAATGAATTTAGAGCATTTGCGATGACTGATGAGTGGGCGCCGTTGATATTTATTAATAATGCTGATTCTGACGGAGCAAAATTATTTTCTTTATTGCACGAAACAGTTCATATTTGGATTGGAAAAAGTGATTTGTTTAATGACAGACAAAATAAAATAACAGACGTGAATGATAAAGAAAAGTTATGCAACGCAGTAGCAGGAGAGTTGATTGTACCTAAAGAAGTTTTTTTGGAAAAATGGAATGAACAAAAAACAGCAATATATACTAGAATTTCAGATTTAGCAAAATATTTCAGATGCGGTGAGGTTGTCATAGCAAGGAAAGCAATAGATTGCGGAAAGATTAATCAAAAGACTTATGACCAAGTAGTACAAACAGCTATTGAAAATTATTATCAAATGAAAGAAAGCAAAGCAAGCAATAGTGGAAATTATTATAATACAATGGAATTGCGATTAGACGGATGTTTTGTCAGAGCTCTTTGCGAGAGTATTAATAAAGGGAGGACTACTTACACAGAGGCTTTTCATTTAACAAATACCAATCGAAAGACATTTATTAAATACATGAAAATTATTTGATTATTGAATAAAAACATGCAGGAGATGATATTTTTTGACATTTTTTCAAATAACAAAAACACATGAAACATCTTATTCACTTGGTGATTCAATAGATTCTCTTTTATCAAAGTTAGATCTGGCGATTGATGACATGGGAAATGGAAGAGTTAAATCTTTAGAAGAAGCGTGGAAAGAGATTGATTTATTATAGTTATACAATACAAAAATAGCAATAATAATATGGAAATAACACGTTAAAGAGTGGATAAAAGGATGTGGCTTATGAATATCACAAAATTAATTGGTGAAACAACAGAATATGATAAGAAGGTTGAACTTGAGATAAAAAAACCGAAACCCTGGTGTAAACGGGACCGTGCATTTGCTAATACGACGGGTGGAATATTTATTTTTGGAATTACAAATGATGGGAACGTTATTGGTCTTACAGATCCGGAAGGTGATGCAGAAAAAATTAGCGAAATCATAAAAACAAGACTTGACCCAATACCGGAATTCGATCTCAGATTTTGTGAAGAAGAGGAGAAAACATTAATCGTCCTGGATATTTATAAAGGAGAGGAAACACCATATTATTATACAGGAAATGGATTATTGGAAGCATATATTCGTGTTGGGAATGAAAGCGTAAAAGCAACTTCTATCGAATTAAAAAGACTTGTGTTACGAGGAAGAAATACTTCTTTTGATTCTCAAATTTCTTCTTATAGAGTGGAAGACTATGCTTTTTCGAAATTAAAAGAAAGATATAAAAAATGGACAGGAAATAGTTTCGATGATAAGGATTTGATTTCTTTTGGGTTGGCAAATGAACAGGGATATCTGACAAATGCAGGAGCATTATTTGCCGATGAGAGCCCTTTTAAATGGTCAAGAGTTTTTTGCACAAGATGGAATGGCTTAAACAAGAGCGGCGGTATGATGGATGCACTGGATGACGCAGAATACTCAGGCAGTATCATTTTATTGATAGAAAACGGAGAAACTTTTATAAAACGAAATAATCGGATAATGTGGAGAAAGACGGATAATTCGCGAGAAGAAATGCCGGAATATGTAGAGAGGAGTTTTCATGAAGCGCTCATTAATGGGTTGGCTCATCGTGATTATCTGATTAATGGAAGTGAAGTTCATATTGATATTTATG
>CASDUB010000107.1 GCA_949283905.1 uncultured Lachnospiraceae bacterium
AAAAAGATCATATTATCCCGAGATTATGGGAATAAAATATACGGTTACGTGGAACGAATAAATTTTAAAACATATAAATAGAGGCTGCGCACCAAATGGTGCAACAGCCTCTGCCTTCCGGTGAGATACTTGGCATTTTTATATATTTTTACGCAATAAATAAGGAATTCGCCCTGTCTGCTCATATTCACGCTTCCTCAGGTATCACAAAACTTCCTGTCTTCTTTTCCTCATCAAACATATTGAATAAAGTAAGAGGACTGGAACGCCATAGCTTTGTCTCTTCCTGTTCTAATATAGAGTGCACTTCCGATTCATAAAATTCACTCTGTCATATATTACAATTATACACAACACACATTAATTGTGCCATCGACAATACAAATTTTTATATGAAATGTAATTCTTCTAAAATTCAAAAGTTTTTGCTCTCAACTGCACAAACTTCTAAAAATCAAAAGTTTTTGCTCTTAACTGCACAAACTTTGTTTTCCAAGTGAAAATACAGAACCTCTATTTAAAAAGGGACGAAGCAACATATTCGCCACTTCGTCCCTCTTGTGTAAACTTTTATTATTTTAAAGTAATGCATTTGCCGCTGATATAATTATCAGCTCTGCTCTGCCGATTCGATTACCTTCTCGGCTTTCTTTCCTGTATAAAGCTGGTAATATCTGCCTTTCTCGGCAAGAAGCTGCTCATGGGTACCTCTCTCGATGATACGTCCTGCTTCCATTACCATGATACAGTCTGCATTTTTGATAGTTGAAAGTCTGTGGGCAATTACAAAGCATGTTCTGCCATGCATCAGTCTGTCCATACCTTCCTGCACGATTCGCTCTGTACGGGTATCGATCGAGCTTGTAGCTTCATCAAGAATTATTACAGGCGGATCCACGACAGCGACACGTGCGATCGTAAGAAGCTGTCTCTGTCCCTGACTCAACGAATCGCCGTTTCCCGAAAGAACGGTATCATAGCCGTTAGGAAGTTTTCTGATGAAAGAATCCGCATTGGCAAGTTTTGCCGCGGCAACAACTTCTTCATCCGTTGCGTCAGGTTTAGCGTAACGAATATTGTCGCGTACTGTACCTGTAAAAAGGTTAGCCTCCTGAAGAACAACGCCGAGAGATTTTCTAAGCGAGTCTTTGTCGATCTCATTTATGCTGATTCCGTCATATTTGATCTTACCGTCCTGAATATCATAGAAACGGTTGATAAGATTCGTGATAGTCGTCTTTCCTGCTCCTGTAGAACCGACAAACGCTATCTTCTGTCCCGGTTTCGCAAAAAGATTTATACCATGGAGAACCGTTTTTTCAGGCACGTATCCGAAATCAACATCGTCGAATGTAACCATACCTTTGAGCTCTGTAAGCTTTGTCGTTCCGTCTGCAAGAGTTTCTTTCCATGCCCAGCGCGATGTACGCTCCTCTGTTTCTACAAGATCTTTCTGACCTTCTTTAACATTTACAAGGACTGTCTTTCCTTCGTTTGTTTCAATAGGTTCGTCCATAAGTTTGAAAATACGCTCCGCACCGGCAAGAGCCATGATAATGGAGTTTGCTTCCATACTTATAATACTTATAGGTCTTCCGAGGGTTCTGTTAAATGTAAGGAAACTTGCAAGTCCTCCGATAGTGTGACCCATAAATCCCGAAAGGGCCATTGCGCCGCCTATGATAGCAGAACCTACGAAACTTACATAACTTAAGTTCGCATTCGCCGGCATCATCTGGTTGGCGTTTTTGTTCGCGTTGTTCGCACTGTCAAAAAGTCTTTCATTGAGAACCGCGAACTGCTCAATAGCTTTTTCCTCATGATTGAATACTTTAACTACCTTCTGACCGCTCATCATTTCTTCAATGTATCCGTCAAGCGATCCGAGTTCTCTCTGCTGAGCTATAAAGTACTTCGCGCTCTTTGTAGTGAATTTTTTCGAGCAAAACACCATTACTCCAAGCATTATGAAAGAGAAAATGGTAAGCGGAATACTGAGTATAAACATACTTACGATCGTTGCTATGATAGTAAGCGCTGAGTTTACGAGCTGCGGCAAACTCTGGCTTATCATCTGTCTTAACGCGTCTACGTCGTTTGTATAAACAGACATGATGTCGCCGCGCGGATGGCGGTCAAAATAGCTGATCGGAAGTCTTTCCATATGATCAAACAGTTCGTTACGAAGGTTTCTCAACGTGCCCTGCGTAACATATACCATGATATATCCCTGTAAGAACGCCGCAATAACGCCGCATCCGTAAAAAATAACGACTCTGCCGATCGCCGCCGTAAGCGGGCCGAAATCAGGGTTCGGCTGTCCGATCATCGGCATTATGTAATCGTCTATAAGAGTTTTTGTAAACATTGTTCCCTGTATGTTCGCCAAAACTCCGATTATGATCATCACAAGAACTAAGATAAGATGAAGCCAGTAACTCTTACCGATATACTTCAAAATTCTTCCGATTATATGAACAGGATTGTCAACAAGTACTTTTTGTCCTTTTGCTGCTCTTGGTCCCGGCATCAGAGTTCACCTCCGTTCTCATCAAAATCACCGCTCTGCTGAGATTCATAAATCTCTCTGTAAATCTCATTTTTCTGAAGAAGCTCTTCATGAGTTCCTCTGTCAACTATCATACCGTCATCCATTACAAGGATAATATCGGCGTGCTGCATACTTGAAATACGCTGCGCAATGATTATCTTTGTCATATCCGGTCTCTCAGCTTTAAGTGCGTCTCTGATTCTTGCATCGGTAGCTGTATCTACAGCGCTTGTAGAATCATCGAGAATAAGGATCTTAGGATCTTTGAGCAGCGCTCTGGCGATACATATTCTCTGTTTCTGTCCGCCCGATACATTGACGCCGCCCTGATCTACATGTGTATTGTAGCCGTCGGGCCTTGCAGAAATAAATTCATGAGCGTTGGCTATCTTGCAGGCTGCGATACACTCTTCAAGAGTCGCATCTTCTTTACCCCATCTGAGGTTCTCAAGGAATGTTCCCGAGAAGAGTACGTTTTTCTGGAGCACGACCGAAACCTGGTCGCGGAGCGCTTCCATATCGTACTGTCTTACGTCAAGCCCTCCGACTTTAACCGAACCTGACGATACATCGTAAAGACGGCTGATAAGGTTTACAAAGCTTGTCTTTCCTGCGCCTGTTCCGCCCAAGATACCTACGACCGATCCCGACGGTATCTTTACATTTATATCCTGCAGGATGGCTTTTTCACTGTTTTCATTGTATCTGAAGACAACATTGTCAAATTCGATGCTTCCGTCTTTAACTTCCATAACAGGATTTTCAGGATTTGTAAGATCGCTCTTCTCATCGAGTACTTCGCAGATACGTTCAGCACTCGCGATACTCATTGTGATCATTACAAATACCATAGAAAGCATCATAAGGCTCATGAGGATATTCATACAATATGTAAGAAGACTCATAAGTTCGCCTGTTGTAAGATCATCTACGACTATCATCTGGGCGCCGATCCAGCTTACGAGAATAATACATGCATATACCGTAAACATCATTGCCGGACTGTTAAGACAGATGATCTTTTCGGCTTTCGAAAAGAGTTTATAGATATTTCCGCTCGCTTTGCGGATCTTTTTCATTTCATCTTTTTCACGTACAAATGATTTTACGACACGTATACCCGTAACGTTTTCCTGAACGCTTTCATTGAGGGCATCGTATTTCGGAAAGATCTGATTAAAAGTCTTTGATACGATAACGATTATAACTGCCAGTACAATTCCGAGCAGTATTACCGCGACAAGATATATCATCGCAAGACGCGCGTTAATAACAAATGTCATGATCATCGCCATTATAAGGTTGATAGGCGATCTGCACGCCATTCGCATGATCATCTGAAACGCCATCTGAACGTTTGTCGTATCGGTAGTCATACGCGTTACGAGAGACGCCGTACTGAATTTATCGATATTTGAAAATGAGAACTTCTGAATATTTGAAAACATTCCCATTCTCAGATTTTTCGCAAAACCGGTTGAAGCCTTCGCTCCGGTCCTTGCTCCGATAATTCCTGCTGCCAGAGCTCCGAATGCGCCTACCATCATCAGAGCACCGTAAAGTAATATATTTTTCATATCTCCCTTAGATACGCCTTCATCAATAAGACTGGCCATAAAATAGGGAATGATCATATCAAATATTACTTCAATCAGCATCATTATAGGAGTTATGATAGCTTCTTTTTTATACTCTCCTATGTACTTCGAAAGTGTTTTTATCATATCTTCCAGCTCCTATTCCTTTGCAATTAAACGCTTGATACACCTTAAAGGATAAATCATATTATTATTTTTTTCAATATCTTCTCAGCGTCCAAAATGTCTAATAATATTAGCAAAATCATTATATATTTTCAAGCCGCAGATTGTGCTTTTTTCAGAAACATCCGGTCAAAATATAGTTCAAAAATCACAAAAAGAGATCCTTAAACTTTATCGTTCAAAGATCTCTTTTTTGTCATTTATATGATTTAATTTTTCAGTTCAGCACTATGGCGTTGACCGCTTCTATAAAGTCAACAACGCTGCTTCGCGAAACAAGGGCAAAACTCTCGCCGTCTA
>CASDUB010000108.1 GCA_949283905.1 uncultured Lachnospiraceae bacterium
CGAGTTTATAACTCTTTTAAAGGAAACATCTATCGTAACTGTTATCGGACTTAAGGATCTTACTAAAGGAGCCATGATCATACAGGCGAACACATATCAGGCGTTCGTTCCGTTCTTCGCGATAGCGGGAATTTACCTTCTGCTTGTAATTATAATCAGTAAGCTTCTTGGAATGCTCGAAAGGAGATTGAGAAAGAGTGATATACGCTAAAGAAGTCACAAAAACATTCGGTGACGGAAAACAGATATTAAAAGGCATCGATCTTCATATCGCTCCCGGCGAGAAGGTCGTTATAGTCGGACCGTCAGGTTCGG
Source organism: uncultured Lachnospiraceae bacterium (assembly GCA_949283905.1). Lineage (GTDB taxonomy): Bacteria > Bacillota > Clostridia > Lachnospirales > Lachnospiraceae > Alectryocaccobium. Next base: position 316 of record CASDUB010000108.1, read on the forward strand.
GAAAATCCACTTTCTTAAGATGCTTAAATCTTCTTGAGATACCGACGACAGGATCCATCGTATTTAACGGAACGGAGATCACAGATCCGAAGACAGATATCAATAAAGTGCGCGAACATATGGGAATGGTTTTTCAGCACTTTAATCTGTTCTCAAATCTGACTGTAAAGAAAAATATTACGCTTGCTCCTGTAACGCTTAAACTTATGACGCAGGAGGAAGCCGACAAAGAAGCGGACAGACTTCTTAAACTTGTAAATCTTGAAGACAAAGCAGACGTCTATCCGGGACAGCTTTCAGGCGGACAGAAGCAGCGTATCGCTATCGTAAGATCACTGGCTATGAAACCTAAGCTTATGCTTTTTGACGAGCCGACGAGCGCCCTCGATCCTGAAATGGTCGGCGAAGTTCTCGAACTTATGAAGAAGCTTGCAGACGACGGAATGACAATGATCGTCGTTACTCACGAGATGGGATTTGCGAAAGAAGTTGCCACCAGAGTTCTGTTTATGGACGACGGAGTTATTAAAGAAGACGCTCCGCCGAAGGAATTCTTTGACAATCCAAAAGATCCGAGACTTAAAGACTTCCTGTCAAAGATACTTGTTTAAGATTTTGACCCCAACATTATATAGTTGAATATAGTAAAAAAATAACAAAATATCAAAACCGCCGACATGTGGATAATATGATATCCATATGTCAGCGGTTTTTTGGATTTTTATTGAAGCATTTTGTATGCCATGATAGAATATATTGGCTCGGAAAGGAGATATTATGGGATCAGAAGAAGTGAAACTTGTTTTTGAAGACGGAAGTTTATGGCTGAAGTCTGATGAAATGAAGATGCGCGGCGATTTTACGACGATGCTCCCGAGACTCAAACAGCCAAATTTAAGCAGGGAACTTATAGTACGCGCGGCAAAGATAAAAAACGAAGGCAGAGAGCTTACGGCTGTAGATGCTACTGCAGGAATGGGAGAAGATTCGCTGCTTTTGGCGGCGGCAGGATTCAATGTTATCTTATATGAATATGATCCGATAATCGCGGCCCTTCTGGAAGACACCCTTAAGAGGGCCTCGACCGAAAAATATCTTGACAAAATCACGGCGAGGATTAAACTAAAAAAAGAATACAGCATAAGCGCGATTAATAATATTGAGTTTGTTCCGGACGTCGTATTTCTTGATCCGATGTTTCCCGAAAGAAGCAAAAGCGGGCTGATAAAAAAGAAATTTCAGCTTTTGCAGCAGCTTGAAAGCCCTTGTTCTGACGAAAAAGAACTTCTGGAAGCGGCTATAAAAGCAGGACCGAAAAAAATAGTGATAAAACGGCCCGCCAAAGGGGCGTACCTTGCCGGCAGAAAGCCAGATTATTCTCTTGAAGGCAAAGCGATAAGATATGATGTTTTTGTATTCGCAAGATGATACAAGCAAAAATCTGCGATAATAGATGACATAAGCGGAAATCCGCTATAATAAAAGAAGAAATGTTAGGAGAAGACCGTTAATATGAATAAACGAGAGATATCTGAGATCAGAAAAATACTTACAAAAGAAAACACTCATATCGACAGAATATCCTGTTGTTATGTTGATGCTAATAAAGAAAAAAAGGCCGTATTTAATACCTCATTTTATAATGTTGAAGAAGATGAGATGTTTAAATATTCAGATATTTTCAGAAAGACTCTGTCCGGTACTATCGGAAAAAATATCTATACGCTGGAATTTCCCCTTAAAGAAGCGATGGAGGGTGAAAGAGCCGCATATTTACAGAAGCTTGTAAACAGCGAGCTGTCGGACGAGCAGATGAATGAGATTTTTTTCGACAGAATAATCGCCGAGTACAGCTATCCTGAAAATTATCTTATAATTCTCGCTCACGGCGTTTATGACATTCCGTTTAAAACAAAAGACAACAATGAAGTATTCGACGGTTCGGAATATGTCTACAATTTCATTATATGTTCATTATGTCCCGTAAATCTTTCAAAACCCGGATTATGCTATGATGATGAAAGCAAGACATTCGTAGGCCATATCCGCGACTGGATGGTTCAGATGCCTCAGACGGGATTTTTATATCCTGCGTTTAATGACAGAAATACGGATCTGCACAGCGTTCTGTACTATTCGAAGAACGCGAATGAACTTCATGAGGAATTTACCGAAGAAATAATCGGATGTTATCCTCCTGTAGCGGCAAAAGAGCAGATGGTTAGTTTCAGTAAAATTGTGGAAGATGCGTTTGAAGATGAATGCAGTTTTGAAGTTGTAAAAGAGATACAGGAAAATTTAAGCAAGATAGTTGAAGAGAAAAAGGAAGAACCTGAACCGGCTGCTCTCGAAAAAACTGATATCATCAATATTCTTTCCGAAAGCGGCGCGCCGGATTCGTGTATTCAAAAAATAAATGAAAATTTTGATACGGAGCCGGGAAGAACTGAAAAGCTGCTGGTATCAAATATAACGAATACCAAAAAGTTTGAAGTTAAATCGCCGGACATAAAAATACAGGTGAACGCCGACAGAACAGACCTTATAAATACGATGACCATCGACAACAGGGAATACATTGTTATCCCCCTTACGGATGATATCGAGATAAACGGTATTAAAGTTAAAGGAACAAAAACAGAAGAGTGAGCTTTCGGAATATAAAAAACGTGCGCCGCGGCGCACGTTCTATTTTTTTAAATCTTCGTTCGTTACGGAAACTACATGCTTGATAGGTTTCCATTTTACTTTGGCAAAAAGAGCGATGATCGCGATAGGTATATACGTAATCATAAATATAGGGAATAAAAGATTTAATAAAAAAGCTCTTTTAGTGCTGCAGTATATTTTTTTGTATTCGGTAACAAGTACGGCCGCTCCAAGTCCGCAAAACAGCAGATATGAGCTGATTATGATCGGAATCACCAGCGTCAGTATCTCGTTTGTAAATGCCGTCGTATCAAAACCTACTTTAAAAGCGGTAAGCAGCGCAACAGATACGCATGCTCCCAGGAAAACCTGTCCCGGCGAAAGGATCACGAGAGAATCAAAACATGTAAAACGCTCTCTGAACGTCTTTGCCGTAAACATCCTTTTTACAAGAGCAAAGAAGTTTTTGTAAAGAACCTGATAAAAACCTTTTGCCCAGCGCAGCCTCTGATTAAAGGAATCATTAAAATGAGTAGGCTGTTCATCATAAAATACTGCGCTTTCGCAATATCCGATAGTTTCGCCTTTAAGTATACTGTCTACTGAAAATTCAACGTCCTCGGTAAGTTTGAAGAATTTCCATCCGCCGTTTCTTTTTACTATATCTTTATGTATAACATATCCTGTTCCCGAAACCATACAGCTTACGCCAAGGAGCATCCTCGCGTGGTTAAGATGCCTTGCTTCTCGAAGAAACCACAGGCCTGTTGCAGAGGTGAGCCAGTTGTCGCCATAGTTTTTTGAGTTTCTGTATGAAGTGCAGATCTTATAGCCGTTTGTAAAAACTTTATTCATCTCTGTGATATAGTTCTTTTCGAGAAGGTTGTCAGCGTCGAAAATCATATATCCGTCGAATGCATCGAGGCCGCGTTCTTTTTCAAGGGTTTTGAAGAAATATCTGAGGGCGTATCCTTTGCCTCTGAATTTCTCATCGAATCTTGTAAGAACGGTGGCGCCTGCATTGCGGGCAACTACAGCAGTATTGTCTGTACAGTTATCAGCTATAACGAAAACTTCAAAAAGGTCTTTGGGATAATCCTGAGCCAGTATGCTCTTTACAAGATGACCGATAACATTTTCTTCGTTTTTTGCAGAGATGATAACTGCGTACTTGCAAAATCTGGTTGCTTTGTACTCGGGGAGTTTTTTGATCATCGCCAAAACCATATAGACGCCCTGATACAGAAATAACGCGCCGCAAACAGTAGTGATGATCGTTATTATAATACTGTAAATATCCATATTTTCTCCAATTGTATTAAGTTATATAGACATACCGAGCTAATACTATCACAGAAAAGATTTTTTGACAATCAGAATTTGCCTCAGGACGGCGGCAGAGCTGTTCTTATGGGTGGCAATAGAGGCTTGATTTGATTGACAAATGAAAGTTGATGATGTTAAACTGTCAAAAATGGACTTTTTGAAGGCTCGGAGGTGCATCATGAAGAAAATCTCACCGAATGATCTTTCTTTAAAAGAAAAAATCCATATAGCTGCAGGAAACTCTTTTTGGAGCTTGGGCAATGTTGAAAGAGTCGGACTTCCGGCTGTTAAAGTTGCCGACGCCTCCAACGGGATAAGAGAGCAGTATAAAGATGAAGGATATACCTGCAAGCTCGGAAATAAGCCGTCGATCTGTTATCCTGCGCTGTGCGCCGGCGGATGCAGCTTCGATACGGAAATAATTTTTGAGATTGGAAGAACTCTCGGGGAAGAATGCAAAAAGCGCGGGATATCGGTTTTGCTCGGACCCGGTATAAATATAAAAAGAAGTCCTCTCTGCGGACGAAACTTCGAATATTTCAGTGAAGATCCGCTGCTTTCCGGAAAACTGGGAGCGGCATTTATAAAAGGTGTGCAAAGTACCGGCGTTGCGGCATGTCCTAAACATTTTGCGGCGAACAATCAGGAAACGAGAAGGTGCAAGAGCGATTCCGTTATTGACGACAAAACGCTTTTTGAAATATATCTTCGAAGTTTCGAAATAGCCGTAAAGGACACAAAACCCTGGAGTATAATGGCTGCCTATAACAGACTTAACGGCGTATATTGCTGTGAAAATAAATGGCTTTTAAACGATGTGCTCAGAGAAGACTGGGGATTTGACGGAGCTGTTATTTCAGACTGGGGCGCCGTAAATGATATATCAAAATCCATTGCGGCGGGACTTGATGTCGACATGCCCGGCGCCGTAAATTTTTATCAGAAATATATAGAAGAGTGTGTAATTTCGGGTAAGCTTGATGAAAAAGCTCTTGACTATTCGGCGGGGAATGTCATTCGTCTTGCCGAAAGAACGGAAGAGTCGAGAATACCCGGATTTGACTTTGATGAAAATAAGCATCTTGAGATTGCGAGAAAAGCAGCGGAATCTTCGTTTGTTCTTTTAAAGAACGAAGGCAATCTTCCGCTTGAAAAAGAAATGAAGATACTCGTCATCGGAAGCTTCGCTAAAAGGCCGAGATTTCAGGGCGCCGGAAGCAGCAAGGTAAAATTGTCACATCTCGAAACTCCATGGATGTATTTAAGAGATTATTTTGAAAATATTTCCTATGAAAAAGGTTATGACGACGATCCGGATACAAATGATAAATGCTTTAAAGACACTATCAGGGCAGCAAAAAAAGCCGACAGGATATTGTTCTTTGCGGGGCTTCCGGAGAATCTGGAATCTGAAGGCTTTGACAGATCGGATATGAAGCTGCCTGAACAGCAGAACAAGCTGATCAAAGAGATATCGCGGATAAATAAAAATATAAGCGTCATCATACAGGCGGGAGCGCCTGTAGAAATGCCGTGGAAAGACGAAGTAAACGCCGTTATGATGTGCTATCTTCCCGGAAGCTGTTTCGGAAGCGCATTTTTAAATGTTATAACAGGTAAAGTCAGCCCGTCGGGAAGACTTGCCGAAAGTTTTCCGAAAAAACTTGAGGATACGCCTAATTACGCTATTTACCCTTCCCACGGAAAGACTGCCGTATATGCGGAAGGCACCGATATAGGTTACAGATATTACAATAAAGGTATAAAACCTGCATATCCTTTCGGACACGGACTTTCCTATACGACATTTAAATACAGTGATATGAAAGCGGAGGTTTCAGGAGATAAGATCATCGTCAAATGCGAGATAGAAAATACGGGAAATTATGATTCCAAAGAGGTCGTACAGATCTATATATCGAAAAAAGACGAGCCTTGCGGCAGAAAGCTTGCGGCATTTACCAAGGTGTTCCTGAAAAAAGGGGACAAGGTTACCGCAGAGCTTGAGATCGATCCCGAGTATATATCGGAGCTTGATGCCGGAAAGAAGGCAATGATATTTGAAAAGGGCGCTTATAACATCTCGGCCGGAAAAAACTGCGAGCAGATGATTATTGAGCGTGAGCTCTTTGTTGAAAAGGAATTTGTATATCCGATTAAAGCAGAACTCGGAAACGCCGAAAAAGCCGAAAATTTCAAGTATATGAATGAAGAAGAAGCGGTTATTTCGGTAAATTCATCCCTTAAAGATCTTGAAAGATATAAGATTATAAAACTTGTCATAAAGCTCGTTGAAAAAGCGGGACATAAGATTAACGGGGGAATAATAACTCCCGATAAAATGCCTGAGCTGCTGCTTAACTCGCCTTTCAGACAGATAGCTATGGGAACTAACGGAAAGATAAAAGCAGTTCATATAAAAAAAGTATGCGATTTTTTGAACAGGATTTTGAAAAATAAAGAAAATGCGTCAGAAAGAGGAAAAAATGAATAAGGAAAACTTATTTGCAAAAATTCAGAACAGTTATGACAGCTTCAGTAAAGGACAGAAGAAGATAGCCGATTACATATTGTCAAATTATGAGCAGGCTGTATTTATGACTGCGGTAAAACTCGGAAAACAGGTAGGCGTAAGCGAATCGACCACCGTCAGGTTTGCCGTAGAACTCGGATACGAAGGATATCCTGAATTTAGACAGGCTCTGGAAGAAATGGTACTCAACAGATTGAATTCGGTTCAGAGAATGGAAGTTGCCTACAGCAATATTCCGGAAGACCAGATACTTGACAGAGTGCTCCTTTCCGATATCGAAAAGATAAAACATACTCTTGAAACCTGCAGCAAAGACTCGTTTGTTGAATCGGTAAAAAATATTCTTGAAGCGAGAAGAGTTTATATAGTAGGTATAAGGAGCTGTTCTCCGTTGGCGTCGTTTCTCGGATATTATCTCGGACAGATACTTGAAGATGTAAGAGTTATCTCGACAAACAATGCCAGCGAGATCTTTGAACAGATGATACATCTGAACGAGC
>CASDUB010000109.1 GCA_949283905.1 uncultured Lachnospiraceae bacterium
AGACGTAAAAGTTGAATGAGTTTGGGAGTAAAATATGTGGATAGAATCCCTGGAATGTAAAAACTTCAGAAATTATAAAAATTTATCTGTAAGTTTTGATCCCGGCGTGAATTTTTTGTATGGCGACAATGCTCAGGGAAAAACAAATATTCTTGAAGCGGTATATATTGCTTCTACATCAAAATCACATAAAAGCATAAAAGACAAGGAACTTATTTTATTCGGAGAAAATGAAGCTCATATAAGGGTCATCCTCAGAAAAAAAGAAGTTTCACATAAAATTGATTTTCATATTAGAAAAAATAATTCAAAAGGAGTCGCTATAAACGGATTTCCGATAAAAAAAGCATCAGAGCTGTACGGATTCTTAAATGTTGTGCTTTTCTCTCCTGAGGATCTTTTTATAGTTAAGAACGGACCCTCCGACAGGAGAAGATTTATCGATAGAGAACTGTGTCAGATAAATCATATATATCTTAAAAATCTTGCTGATTACAACAGAGTTTTGAATCAGCGCAACAGACTTCTAAAAGATATATCTGCAAATGAATTATTGAAAAGTACACTTGATGTGTGGGACGAGCAGCTTTTAAATTACGGCAAAAAAATAATATCCGACAGAACACAGTTTTTAAAAAATCTGACGGAGATAATGAGGGAAATTCACGGAAAGCTTACAGGCGGCGTAGAAGATGTGATATTAAAATACGAGCCAAGCGCATATGAAAGCGAGTTTGAAAATCAGATTTTAATGTCAAGAGAAAGAGATCTTGTCTTAGGTCAGACAACGGTAGGACCTCACAGAGATGATTTTTCTATAATAGTAAATGGTATCAATATCAGAAAATTCGGTTCCCAGGGTCAGCAAAGAAGCGCAGCGCTTTCGCTTAAGCTTTCAGAGATAAAGATGATAGAGCAGGAGACGGCGGATAAACCTGTGCTTCTTCTTGATGATGTATTTTCAGAGCTGGATTCTCACAGACAGGAATATCTTTTAAGCGAGATAAATTTAACACAGACGATATTAACAGGAACAGGTCTCGATGACCTCATTAAAGAAAACATAAAGATAGACAGACTGTTTGAAGTAAAAAACGGAAACGTGACTTATTTAGAAAAGTAAACGGGAGGTATAGATGAATTCTGAAGAATTAAATGTTAATCAGGAATATGGCGGAGATCAGATCCAGATTCTTGAAGGACTTGAGGCTGTAAGAAAAAGACCGGGTATGTATATCGGAAGCACTTCATCAAGAGGACTTCATCACCTGGTTTATGAGATAGTAGACAATTCGGTAGACGAAGCGCTTGCGGGATTCTGCAAGTGTATTGAAGTATCTATAAATCCCGGAAATACAATTACCGTCAAAGACGACGGTCGAGGAATCCCGGTAGAAATTAATCATAAAGCCGGAATTCCGGCTGTTGAAGTTGTATTTACGATACTTCACGCCGGAGGAAAATTCGGAGGCGGAGGATACAAGGTATCGGGAGGACTTCACGGTGTAGGAGCTTCCGTAGTTAACGCCCTTTCAAACTGGCTTGAAGTAAAAGTATGCCGTGACGGAAAAGTTTATCATCAGAGGTATGAAAGAGGAAAAACAATGATGCCTCTTGAAGTTATAGGAGAATGCGATCCTAATTACACCGGAACAGAAGTAACATTTCTCCCTGATGATACGATATTTGAAGAGACGGTATTTGATTTCGATATTTTAAAGAGAAGACTTCGTGAAACAGCCTTTCTTACAAAAGGTCTTAAGATCATTTTAAGAGATTTAAGGGGAGAGGAAAAAGTAGAGAGATCATTCCACTATGAAGGCGGAATCAAAGAATTTGTTGAATACCTCAACAAGAGCAAGACTCCTCTTTATGACGATATTATCTATTTTGAAGGCGAACAGAACGGCGTAATCGTTGAAATAGCTCTTCAGCACAATGATTCATATACAGAAAACTGTTATGGATTTGTAAATAATATAAATACTCCGGAAGGCGGAACCCACATAGTAGGATTCAGAAACGCCATTACCAAGACATTTAATGATTACGGCAGAAAAAATAAGATATTAAAAGACAGCGAACCGAATCTTTCGGGTGAGGATATCCGTGAAGGAATGACTGCCATCGTAAGCGTAAAAATAGAGGAGCCTCAGTTTGAAGGCCAGACAAAACAGAAGCTTGGAAACTCAGAGGCAAGAACAGCTGTTGACAATATAATGAGTTCGAAGCTCGAGCTTTATCTTGAACAGAATCCGAATGTTGCGAAGATAATTATAGAAAAATCTGTTTTATCCCAGAGAGCAAGGGAAGCTGCAAGAAAAGCAAGAGAACTTACAAGAAGAAAATCAGCATTAGACGGACTTTCACTTCCGGGAAAACTCGCGGATTGTACAGATAAAGATCCAAAAAATTGTGAAATCTATATAGTTGAGGGAGATTCTGCCGGCGGTTCAGCTAAATCAGCAAGAAACAGAGCCACACAGGCAATCCTTCCGTTAAGAGGAAAGATCCTCAACGTAGAAAAAGCAAGACTTGACAGAATATATGCAAATGCTGAGATACGTTCTATGATCACAGCATTCGGAACAGGAATACACGAAGATTTTGACATATCAAAACTTCGTTATGACAAGATAATCATTATGACGGATGCCGATGTGGATGGAGCTCATATTGCGACGCTGATGCTTACGTTTTTATACAGATTTATGCCTGAGCTTATAAAAGAAGGCCATGTATACCTTGCAAAACCTCCTCTTTATAAACTCGAGAAAAACAAAAAAGTATGGTATGCATATAGCGATATAGAGCTTGAAAATATACTTGCGGAAGTAGGAAGAGATTCAAATAACAAGATACAGCGTTATAAAGGACTCGGAGAGATGGATGCTGATCAGTTATGGGAAACAACAATGGATCCCGAACACAGAATACTTCTGAAAGTAGTAATGAACGAAGAAGAAACTTCTGAAGTAGACCTTACATTTACAACACTCATGGGCGATAAGGTAGAACCAAGACGAGAGTTCATCGAAGAACGCGCCAAAGATGTTAAAAATCTGGATATATAAAGAAGATTAAAGTAATTAATCAGAAAAAATCATGCTTGCATGAATTTTTGAAGATTAATTAGTTTAAGATTCTAAGAAACATGAGGATGGAGGTTTATGAAATAAACCGGGAATCCGAATGGTTCTAATGATAAAACCCCCAATAAGGTTTATAAAATAAACGGTGAAAAGAATGGATGATAAAATTTTTGATAAAATAGAAGAAGTCGATCTTAAGAAAAAAATGGAAGATTCTTATATCGACTATGCGATGAGCGTAATCGCATCAAGAGCTCTTCCGGATGTAAGAGACGGACTCAAGCCGGTACAGAGAAGAATTCTTTATTCCATGATAGAACTTAACAATACACCTGACAAACCCCACAGAAAATGCGCGCGTATTGTCGGTGATACAATGGG
>CASDUB010000110.1 GCA_949283905.1 uncultured Lachnospiraceae bacterium
AGACTAATGGGAGCGTCTTTATGCGGCTGTGATATACGCTGCAGATAAGTTATCTCATCGCTCCATTTTCTTTTATATTTTAGATAGATGCCGAAAAACGGAATAAACTTATCCATATAACGGTAGAGAATAGCATTGTCAACACGTCCCTGTTTTAAATAGCCGCCTGTCATGTTGATAAAATCCTCAACGCTGTATTTAAGTGTACAGGGAAGCCTGTCGGCGAATGTGGCTCTGCTTATCTCGTAAAAACTGTTGTTTTTTCTTGAATATGTAAACGCAGGCGTGCCTGTAGACTGGCAGAACATTCCTGCGGCGAAAAGCGCCGCATCTGTGCCTCCGGTTATATCTATAACGCAGTCATGATATTTTGAGGCGATCTTGGTAAGCTGCTTGTAAATTTTATCGGCTTTGTACATGCTTGTTTCGACAAAATCGATTTTCACATCCATACCGCGGGAATGAAAATAGTTTATTAATATCTTTTGCTTTCTGCCGTCAAGAAATATCTCCGTAGGACAAAGGTATATGATATGTTCAGGCTTAAATGTTTCCGCGCCGAGAACATTTTCGATAGCGCGCTCATCATAAAGTTCTATTAATGTTTTCATGCTTTTTCCTGCTAATGTGTATTTTAATATTCTGATTTTACGGATCGATCCGTTTTCATAAGTGTATCATATTTGTTATTTAATTAGCAAAAAACAGTGATAAATTTTTAGAAAAAAAGATCTCCGTATCATTTCTGACACAGAGATCTGAGTATGATTTGTATATTATTACTCGAGTATTATAGGAATCTGCATATCGAGTCTCGGAACTTCTACGCCGAGATATTTTGAAAGGCCGTCTACGATAAATTCGTGATCCTGCTCGTGGGGAAGTCTTGAAACAATGAGAACCGCTACTGTTCCGGTTCCTTTTACACGGATAGGAAAAGCGCCGCCGCATCCGATATGCTCATCGTAGTTCATACACTGGCCTTTTAATGTTTCGCCGACAAGATTGAGAAACGCCGTAAAATGAAGAGAGCTTTTTTCTGTGAGGGCTGTTGTGTTGAATTTTTTTGTCATAAAGACGTCGTTGTGTTTGCTCGTCATGGCAGGCATATACTGTGTAATAACACTTCCGTTAAGTTTTCTGATGACGATACCCATAGGACAGTTCTTTTCTTTCATCTGCTGTACAAAGAAATTAGTAAGATCCCATGCGTCTTCTTCGCTGAAATGATCAAACTGAAGCTTTTCTTCCTGCTCTGCGAGGATATCCACCGCTTTAATAAATCTTTCGTCCATTTTTTTACCTTCCTTTACTGCTTAAATATAATTTTATAATAATAAAACATCTGAAAATGTTCAAGGATAACGTAAATAATGAGGCGGCATTGTTGAAACCGTTGTAATTACATGATATCTTTTAGTTAAGATTCATAATTAACGGAGGAATATTATGTCTTCAATGACTGAATATAAATGTCCGTCATGCGGAAGCACGCTTGCTTTTGATCCTGAAAAAGGCAAGCTCCTTTGTGATGCATGCAGCAATGAATATGATGTTGACGCGATAAAAGCATTTACGAAAGCTTCTGAAAATGAGGAAAATCATGAGCGGAAGCATTTCAACTGGAGCGAATACAAAAAGGCAAAAGAAAACGAAAAACCTTTGGAAGGCGTTAATGTATATGTATGTCAGTCGTGCGGGGCTTCGATAGAAGCGGACGAAAATACCGTGGCGACGAAATGTCCGTACTGCGACAGCAATGTGATCATGACAGACAAGGTTTCAGGAAGCCTTACGCCAAATGCCATAATACCTTTTAAAATTAAACCAAACGATCTTCCGCAGCTGATCAAAGATTACTGCAAAGGAAAAAGGCTTATTCCGAAAGGCTTTTTTGATGAGAACAAGATAGGGCGGCTTCAGGGATTATACGTGCCGTTCTGGCTTTTTGACTGTCATGCCGACGGCGAAGCAGCTTATATGGCGACAAGAGTTATTATCACAAGGCAGGGGAGATACGACTGCTATACAACATCTTATTATCTTCTTGAAAGAGAAGGCGACGTTATGTTTAAGAATATTCCTGTTGACGCAGGTATGAAGATAGACAATGATCTGATGGATTCGATTGAACCTTTTGATTTTAACGAGCTTGAAGAATTTGAAAAGGCTTATTTGTCGGGATTTCTCGCGGAAAGTTTTGATACGGATCCGGATACGGAGATAGAGCGCGCCTCCGACAGGATGAAAACTACAATGATTAATTCTTTAAGACAGTCGGCCATGGGATATAATACCATTACTCAGAAATCGGGGAATATTAATATAGACAGCGCTGACGTAAAATACGTTCTGCTGCCGGTTTACTTTTTGAATTGTACATATAACGGTCAAAACTACAGATATGCGATTAACGGACAGACGGGAAAGATAGTAGGAGAACTTCCTATAAGCAAAAAGAAATGCGCGGCGTACTTTGGCGCTGTTGCGGCAGGGGTGTTCGCAGCTGTATTTGCGGTTTTGCAGTTTTTATTATAAGGAGGTATGGATCATGAAAAAGATTATTGCGTGCCTTCTGTCATGCGTATTTATTACGGCTTTTGGCTGCACATGTTTTGCCGGCCAGGGTAAACCTTCGTGGTTCCCTGAAGACTTGGAAACCTTTGAGGATTTTCATGATGAAAATGCGCCGAGGATCGTGGATGAGGCGGATGTGTTGAGTGATGACGAAGAACAGACCCTTCTCGAAAAGATTAATGATATAACCGATGCTACAGGATTTGATCTTGTGATCTATACGACGCCGACTTCATATGACTATGGTTCCGACAGGGCGCTGCTTGCGCGTGATTTTTATCAGTTTAACGGATACGGTTATGATGAAGAATACAGCGGTTCAGTGTTTATGATATGCTTTGAAGAAGGCAACAGAGGATGGGAGTCCCAGGGATGCGGACTTGTGAGACAGTATTTTACGGAAGAAAACATAAATGCTTTGGATGATTATATAGATTCCGACATGCGAAACGGTAATTATTATGAAGCGATGCTGACTTATACCGACAAATTAAGTGAGCTTTATTCGAACGGTACGCTTGTATACGAGGAAGACAACACTGTCTTTAATATTATCGTGGCAGCTGTGCTGGCGTTGATAATAGCCGCGATAGTGACAAAGGTGCTCTATTCGGGTATGAAAAAAGTTAAGATCGCGACAAACGCCGATCTTTATATAGTTCCGGGAAGCGAACATATAAGAGTCAGCAGAGATCATTTTCTGTATATACATACAAGGCGTGTTCTGCGGGAAAACAACAGTAATAAGGGCGGTTCGACATTTTCAGGAGGATCGTCATCGGGCGGAAGAAGCTTTTCGGGCGGAGGCCGCAGCTTCTGACATAAAACATAAGAGCCTGCAAAAAGCAGTCTCTTATTCTTATGAGTTTTGATATCAGTGTATTAGTCTTCAATAGGTTTAATATCATCAGCGATGATGAGTTTTGCAGCTGTAGCGGCCTGAATCTCTTCGATCGTGAATTCAGGATTGTACTCTTTGAGAACAAGTCCTTTGTCTGTAACTTCGATAACGGCCATCTCTGTGATGATAAGGTCAACAGCGCCTTTTGCCGTAAGAGGAAGTGTACACTCAGGAAGGATCTTCGGATTGCCTTTCTGCGTATGCTCCATAGCTACGATAGTTTTTTTAGCGCCTGAGAGAAGATCCATAGCGCCGCCCATTCCCGGAACCATCTTTCCCGGGATGATCCAGTTTGCGATATCTCCGTGTTCTGAAACCTGAAGAGAGCCGAGGATAGTAGCATCTACATGCTGTCCGCGGACGATGCCGAATGAAAATGCTGAGTCGAAATACATTCCGTCAGGTTCGATGCCTGAATACTGTCCGCCGGCGTTTGTGATATATTCAGCGTCAGGATGATCAGGATCAGCGGCTGTAAGACCGATGTATCCGTTCTCTGAATGAAGCGTAAGCTTTACGCTTGGATCTACATAATCAGGAACCATAGTAGGAAGTCCGATACCAAGGTTTACAACATCACCGTCATGAAGCTCTTTGGCAACACGTTTCGCAATATAAGGTTTGATCTCGCTTCTTTCCATTATTCAGCATCCTCCTTAAGTACAATATAATCAACGAAAATGTAAGGTGTTTCAACATAGTCAGGTCCGATCTCTCCTGAAGGAACGATCTTTTCAACTTCTGCGATAGTAATATCGCATGCAGCGGCCATCAATGGGTTGAAGTTACGTCTTGCGCCTTTATAGCGGATGTTTCCTGATTCGTCGGCAACAAATCCGTGAATAATAGCAACGTTTCCGCGCATAGCCGGCTCAAGAAGATAATCTTTTCCGTTGTAGTTTATTGTCTGAACACCCGGAAGTGTAGTCGGAGATTCAGGATCGGCAACGATAGTACCAACGCCTGTAGGTGTAAGGAAACCTGCGATACCGGTTCCGCCGCAGCGGATCTGCTCTGCGAGTGTTCCCTGTGGCTGAAGTTTAAGCTCAATTTCTCCTGCATTGTATTTTTCCGCTACTTCTTTATTTAATCCTACATGAGTAGCAATAAGAGTTTTAATAAGTCCTTTGTGAAGAAGAACTCCTGCACCCTGATTTTCATATCCGCAGTCGTTGCAAACAACTGTAAGATCTTTTGCTGTTATTTCACCAATAACAGTATGTGCTGTTCCGTGTGTCATAAAGCCGCCGACCATAACTGTATCGCCGTCTTTTACAAGTGCGGCAGCTTCTTTAGCAGTGACAATTTTTGCTTTAGCCATTTCATTCCTCCTAAAAA